>JADGNS010001068.1 GCA_017883355.1 Candidatus Solibacter sp. | reverse complement strand
CTCGGTGAATGCTGCTTAACACGAGCACCTTGCGGACGGAACGGAATCGGTCTTTCCATGCCTGGCCGCACAGGACCAGACCGAGCGCCGCGCCTCCCAGTCCGATCAGAAGAAACGTGAGTGGAGCCGAAGAGGCATCGGCGCCCCCTTTGCGCGCTTCGTCTTCGAGGAACGCGATCAAGGGCAGTATTTCCTCGGGCTTCAGGGCGTGGCGCTTGAACACCGGCGACATCGTTGGGGTGGCTGGCGCCGTCAGCCAGGCGGCAAGATTTTTGCGGCCCTGAAGTCTCTCAAACACCAGCGTCAGGTCAGGTCCCAGCCGTCCGCCGCTGAGACCGCCCAAGTCTCGCGCCGTGTGGCAGGAAATGCACGGAGGCCCGGCGTTGGCAAGGTGTTGGATGCCCATGAATATTTGGCGTCCCTGGTCGATGTCCGCCGCCGTGAACGGCCGGTCGCTGATTTGCATGCCGGCGAACTGCGATTTCTCGAGCTTCGATTCAGCCTCGATCAGAGCCAGCAAAGAATCCGCCCGAGCGCGATTCATCCCGCTGATCGTGGGCATCACGACATCCCGGGCCGCTTGCCGCAGTTGCAGGGCGTAAGGGTCGCCTTGGTCCATCATGGCCTGCGGATTCTGAACGAATCGCGTCAACCACTCACGATCTTTTCGGGTGAGAACGCCCTTCAGGTCCGGGCCGGTCAGCCGCCCGCCGCCAATTGTGTGGCAACTGGTGCAGTTCTGACGAAAGAAATCCGCTGCTTCCTGGGCCACCAATGGTGAACCAGCGATGTACGTTGCCAGCCAGCACAGCAGAACGAATCTGATCGAATTCCTGGCTGGCGATTGATCCTTTGCCGAATTCATACGGGATCCTGCCTCTGTCACGTTTCAGCCCTTTGACGGGTCGATGGGAACCGCTTGCCCGCCGCCCCGTTGCGTGATCTCCGCGATTGTCGTCCTTTGGAGAAAATCCGCATAAGTCGCTCGAACCTTCCGCCACTCCTCGTGGGCGCCGCACGGGGCCTCATCCGAACACTCCTTCGTGCCACCGAGGAGACAGCGGCGTTCCGGCTTCTGGCGATCGAACAGTTCCACCACTTCACTCAAGCGGATTTCCGCCGCCTTGCGCCGCAAACGGTACCCGCCACCGCTCCCTCTCGTTGCATCGATGATCCCCGCATTGCCAAGCACCCACAGCACCTTCGAAAGGTAGTTCGCGGGGATTCCCGCACGGAGCGCCAAGTCCTTGCCCAGTATCGACTCCGTTTCGCCAAGTGCCGCCATTTCAGTTAACGCTCGCAGTGCATGTTCGGCCGTCGTGGATAGCATAGAAGAGTTGTTTATGAAGAAGTATACAACTCGGGTTGTGGATGTCAAGCCAAAACAATTGGCGGAGCAAAGCGGAGCCTCAGCCGCAGTCACCGAGCGCAGCCGTTATTTTCCAAGGGCGTGACTTCAGTCACAGGCACGGCTGGGGGGGTGCGCCATTCTGGAGGTATGAAGCAACTGGATATTGAGACCTTCCACGATTTCAGCGGCGATGAGATCTCCCGGCGGATACTGATGGAGGATCCCGTCATGCGCGTGGTGCTGGTGTCCATGCGCGCCGGCCAGAAACTCCCCGAACACGCGGCGAATGGCTTGGTGACGGTCTACGCAGTGAGTGGGCACGTCCTTTTCTTTGAGGGTGACGAGTCCTGCGACATGGTTCCGGGAAAGTTGATCGGGCTGGAGCCGGGCCGGCCGCACCGTCTTGAGGCGATGCAGGATTCACGCCTGCTGGTGACCATGATCAAACCGAGCGACGCCGCTGCCTGGACCGCGCTGGCCCCGCAAGGGCGGACCATCGATCTGCGGCAGACGCCGCGCGAGCGCAGGCACAGCACGATCTTTTATGCTTTCGATCGCCTGGCTGTTGGCGAGTCGTTCTTGCTCGTCAACGATCACGACCCGAAGCCCCTGCATGCCCAGATGGAACAACTACGCCCCGGCGAACTCTCATGGGAATACGAGGTGCAGGGTCCGCACGAGTTTCGGATTAGCATCTCCCGGGTTGCGATCTCGGCAACGCCTCAACCGGAAACCGTGCTCGCCGGTAGTAGTCATTGATTGCGGGCTCACTGAGATGAAACTGAGACTACAGGGCAACTCGTTGCGCCTTCGCCTTACCCGATCCGAAGTAGTGCGACTGGACGGCCACGGTACGGTGGAGGAAGCCGCCTCGTTCGGGTCCGGCGGCAGGCTCACTTACAGGATTCAGAGCCGCACCGGCACCGAGCCACTCCATGCCGACTTCAGTGGCGGGGCAATTACCGTACTTGTACCAACCGAGACAGTGCGGGTTTGGGCGTCCGGCGACGAAGTTGGACTGTATGCGCAAGACGGAGCCCTGAGAATTGCGATAGAGAAGGACTTTCGCTGCTTGACGCGCGCCGGGGAGGAGCCCGATGCCTATCCTCATCCGGCCGAATGATTTTGGAAGGGAGGCGAGCTATGCCAATAACGATCGGCGCCAAACGGGAGAGTGATTTTACAGCTCCGATCGGGATGCTGGGGGACTGCCACCGTCGAATCGAGCGGTTTCTGAATGTGCAGGTGACCCTGGCCACCCGGGAGAAGGGCGGCCCTCTCACCGAAGAGCACAGGGCAGCTTTGGAGACCAGCCTGCGCTACTTCCGCGAAGCCGCCCCAAAGCACACCGCGGATGAGGAAGAGAGC
>JADGNS010001067.1 GCA_017883355.1 Candidatus Solibacter sp. | reverse complement strand
GGCGGAGCCTTATGCCACAAGGCAGCCCAACAGGCCGGGAGGCCTGTCCCACAAGTGAGAGACACGATGACACACCATGCTCGGATTTGTACGTTGTTTTGCGGCATCCTGCTGGTTTTGGCGAGTGCCGGCCTGGCGCAGGATCTACAGATCGATGCCGCTTCGGTTTCCAACGCCGGCAGCTACATCGCGCCGAACTACCCCAATGGCGGCGTGTCGCACGGCGGCATGTTTATCGTCAAGGCGGCGGCGGGGAGCGGCGCCCTCGGTGCGTGCGGAGTGAAGGTGGCGGATGCGTTTCCCATCGCCACCTCGATGAACGGCACCAGCATGAAAATCGCCATGGGCGGAAGCTCGTTCGACGTTCCGATGATTTACGTGGTGGCGTGCTCCGGCACCGATCAGCTTGCCGGCATCGTCCCTTCGAGCGTGCCGCCCGGCGCGGGTACGTTGACGGTGACCTACAACGGGCACACGGGGAGCGCACCCATCACGGTAGTGGACCGCACGCCCGGCTTTTTCACCATTAACCAGGGCGGGACCGGCGCGGCCATCATCCAGAACTTCAACTCCGCCACGGACCTGGTCATCAACACCCTGGCCACGCCGGCCAAGCCGGGACAGTTCGCCATCGCCTGGGGCACGGGCCTGGGGCCGGACGGGCATTCCGATGTGGACGCGCCGCAACCCACGGACATCCCCGTCAACCTGGAACTGTACGTCGGCGGCAAGCTTGCCAGCGTAGCGTACAAGGGGCGGTCGGGTTGTTGCTCCGGCATCGACCAGATCGTATTTCAGGTGCCGGACGGCCTGGATGGATGCTACGTGCCGGTGGTAGCGAAGATTGGAAACGCGGTGAGCAACTTCACCACCATGAGCGTATCGGCGACGGGGGGAGCATGCTCCGACGCGAACGGGCTGAGCGCGTCCGACATCCTGGCGGCGCAGAGCAAGAACAAGATCCGGCTGGGGATCGTGGACCTGTTCCGGGCCGATGTGGAACTGGTGACCGGGGCGAACACGGGCGTCGTGACGCGGAGCGACCAGGCCAGCGCGGTTTTCAGCGACCTCACGTATGGCGAGCTGCTGGGCATGCCGGTGCGCGAGATCTCGACACCGGGCTCGTGCACGGTGTGGCGCGGGAGCGGGAACGATGCCATTGTGAATCGTCCGCCGATTCTGGCCCCCCACATCAACCTGGATGCGGGAACCATTACGGTGCGCGGCGCCGCCGGGAGCAGTGCGATGAACTATCGAGGGCACTACTATGGTGCGCTGTTGGGCACGGCGTCGTCCGCGGAGCCGCCGTCCGCGTCCGGCCCGGGGCCAGCCAGCGGATTTCTGGAGCCGGGATCGTTCACCGTCTCCTCGCCGGGCGGCGGGCCGATTCCCGGGGGCAAGCTGATCGGCGCGTTCAACGCCCAGGCCGCAATCGCGGCGCCGCCCAAGTTCGATAATCGCTTCGCGGTGGGCAATGTGCAGCGCGGCCAGGGGGTGACGGTCAACTGGTCGGGGGTGGATGCGGCGGCGCTGGTGACGATCCGCGGAGTTTCCGCGCCCAACGATCCGGCAACGCCGGCCGTCACGTTTTTCTGCGTGGAGAAGGCGGGCGCCGGGCAGTTCACCATCCCTCCGAACGTTTTGCTGAGTCTGCCGGCTGCCGGCAGTTCCACCGCGGCGAGTGGGAGCGCGCTGGGTCTGAGTGTCGGAGTGACCGGGGTGGCGCGCTTCACCGCGCCGGGCGTGGACGCCGGCCTGCTGCGCTACAGTTCGGTGTTCGGGCGGAGCGTCGATTTTCAATAGAAGGAACACCGCGGGCGGCGCTGCGCGAAGCCGAGAAGAGCGTTGGAACGCGGAAAGCCAGGGAAGAAAGTCCGAGTTTCTCCATGATGGACAAGCCGGAGGCTTATCCCACTACAGGAGTTGCTCCATCAGACCGATCAGGTACTCCTGATCGAACGGGCCCGAGCGGTAGGTGCGGGCGTCGAAGAAACGCCACATTTTCTTGTGGTTTTCCAGGGTGTAGAAAATGAGCTGTTCTTCGATGATGTCCTTGTCGAGCAGTTCCTGGTTGAACGCGCGCACCGTGCCTTCCAGGGTGTAGGGCACGCGGAAGTCTTCGGTGGAGACCAACTCCGGAGTCGACGAAAAGGAGATTTGAAGGATGCGGCCCCGCACGTTGATCTGCATCAGGTTGACCAGGTCCTCCTGAAAGGAGTTGGGCCCGTAACCGGGCGGATCGAGTTCCACCGCCGTGCGCGCCAGCAGGCGGTTGACGGAGGCCACAAAATCGGCGCAGATGGCGTAGAGGTCCGCCGCGGCGGCCTGGCGGAGGGCGGCAACCTCGCGGGCGCGGCGCAGAAAGCCCTCGTCTTTCTGGGCGAGCGCGTCGATGTTCCCGGCTAACCGCTTCAGGCGGGCTTCCCGAGCTTGGGTCTGGTTTGCGATGCGAGCCACCACTTTAGCTTAGCGGCGACGGATCGATTCCCGCAATTCCTCCGTGTCAATCAGGTGCAAAACATCGATCTGGAGGCGGCGGAGAACCTCGTCGGCCCTCTCTACGGACAATATGCGCTTTCCTTTCAATACGTTGTGGAGGTGGGGTTGGGAGATTCCGGTAAGGCGGGCGAGAGAGCGCTCGGTGGTGGCACCACTGTGTACGCGCTGTCGAAGCTCGTCGAGGAGACGTTGCTGCAAATCGTGGAATGTCATGGTTCGGCCC
>JADGNS010001066.1 GCA_017883355.1 Candidatus Solibacter sp. | reverse complement strand
CAGGTAGGCACGCAGCGCCGCAGCATGGACCACTTCAAGAGCGCGGCGGAATTCGTGGCGTCGGGCAATATCGGCAAAGTCCCGCTGATCAAGGCGTGGATCAATCAGATCCGCATCGACATCGGCAAGCCGGCCGATGGCGCGGCGCCCATGGGCGTGAATTACGATCGCTGGCTGGGTCCCGCGCCCGCGCGGCCCTTCAATGAGAATCGCTTCCACTACACGTGGCGGTTCTTCTGGGATTACGGCAACAGCGAGATCGGCAACCAGGGCATTCACGTGCTCGATGTGGCGATTTGGGCGATTCAACTGATGCGCGGATTCGACGGGGCGAAGTGCCTGCCGAAGCGCATCTCGGCCACCGGGGGCATCTACTGGCTGGACGATGCCAAAGAGGTGCCGGATACGCAGACGGTGAGCTACGACTATGGCGACATGATGCTCAATTTCGAACTGCGCAGCTTCGCTACCGATTATCTGATGCCGCACGCGGCGCCGCGCATCGGGCCGAAGAGCGCGGGCGGTCCCGCCGATTTCGCGACGGCATATTACGGGACCGAAGCCACCGTGCTGGCGCTCAACGACCGGTGGGAGGTCCACTGGAAAGACGGCAAGGTCGAGCAGACGAAGGCGGGCGGCGGGTCGCACGAGGCCAATTTCCTGGAAGCGGTGAAGAGCCGGAAGAAGCCGAACGCGGACGTGGAGATCGGCAGATTGAGCACCATGCTCTGTCACCTGGGCAACGTATCGTACAAGCTGGGACGCGACGTGCGCTTCGACGCGAAGACGGAGAAGTTTGGCGACGCGGAAGCCAACAAACTGCTGCGAAAAGAGTATCGCGCAGGATACGAGCTGCCGAAAGTGTAGAGGGTTTGTGATGTTATCGCGCCGAGGATTTCTGGGAGTCGCGGCGGCCGCCGCGGCACATGGCGCCGGCAGGGAACATCTGCGCGAGTTTGCGTACGCCGATGTCCGGCTGACCGGCGGGCCGCTCAAGGCGCAATACGATTGGGTGCACGCTCATTTCCTCTCGCTCGATAACGATCGCCTGTTGAAGGTCTACCGGCAGCGCGCCAAGCTGCCGGCGCCGGGCGAAGACATGGGCGGCTGGTACGACGCGGATGGATTCGTGCCCGGGCACACCATCGGCCAGTACATCTCCGGCCTCGCGCGGATGTATGCCACCACGCGCAACCCGGCGACGCTGGCCAAAGTGAAGGCACTGGTGGGGGGCTACGCGGCGACACTGGGCGCGGACGGATATCCCTATGCCAGCGAGAAGGCGGCGGTGACGTGGCCCTGCTACATCCTGGATAAATATGTGGTGGGCATGCTGGACGCGCACCGGCTGGCCGGGGTCGCGGCGGGGCGCGAGTTACTGCCGCGCATCATTCGCGGCGCCATCGGACATATTCCAGACCACACCTACGACCGCACGCCGGACAGTCCAAAGCAGGCGCCTTACGACGAGCCGTATATCCTGCCGGAGAATCTCTTCCACAGCTACGAACTGACGGGCGACCCTCAGTGGCTGGCGATGGCGCGGCTTTACCTGCTCAACCAGGAGTACTTCGACCCGCTGGCGCAGGGCAAGAACCTGCTGCCCGGCAAGCACGCTTACAGCCACGTGATCGCTCTTAGTTCGGCGGCCAAGGCGTACGAGGTGCTGGGCGACGAGAAGTATCTGCACGCCATTCGCAACGCCTGGGACATGATCGAAGAGACGCAGCAGTTCGCCAGCGGGGGATGGGGGCCGAAGGAGGCGTTCGTGCCGCCGCACGAAGGCAAGCTGGGCGAGAGCCTGACGGCCCACCGCGAGCATTTTGAAACGCCGTGCGGCTGCTATGCGCATATGAAGCTGGCGCGGTACCTGCTGCGCTTCACCGGCGACCCGCGCTACGGGGACGGCCTGGAGCGGGTTCTGTACAACACGATTCTGGGGTCGATCGAGCCATCGAATAACGGCGACTATTTCTATTACTCGGATTACCAGTCGGGCGCACGGAAGGGCTACTACAAGAAGAAGTGGCCGTGCTGTTCCGGCACGCTGGTGCAGGGCGTGGCCGATTACGCGGTGAGCATCTACTTCCAGGATTCCAGCGGAATCTACGTCAATCTGTTCGCGCCTTCGGAGGTGCGGTGGAATGCGGGCGGCGTGCCGGTGCGTCTGATGCAGAGCACCGGATACCCGAACGGAGACGAAGTGGAGTTGCGCGTGGACGTGCCGGCGGCGGTGGAATTCGCGATCCACGTGCGCATGCCGGCGTGGCTCTCGGGTGCGGCGGCGGTACGGGTGAACGGCAAGAGTGTGGATGTGGCGGCGGAGCGCAAGACGTTTGCCACGATCCGGCGGCGCTGGCGGAAGAACGACACGGTGACGGTGAAGCTGCCGTTTCGCGACCGCACGGAGGCGATCGACGACCGGCACCCCGATACGGTGGCATTGATGCGCGGGCCGCTGATGATGGTGGCGGTGAACGCGCCGGATGGGATGCCGGAAATCGCCGCGCCGGGGCTGCGCTTCGCGCCGTTCTACTCGGTGCGCGGCGAGAGCTACACGACGTACTTCAACAAGCGGGCGGAGTAAGGCGCGGGGGAGTGGAGCGCCCCAGGGCCTCGATCAAGGTGATCCCTCACCGCGCATCACCCCAACGACAACTGTTTCTTCTACACGAGTCAAGGAGCCGAACAGAAGTAGCTGTGGCAGCGCGGTGTGCTGCTA
>JADGNS010001065.1 GCA_017883355.1 Candidatus Solibacter sp. | reverse complement strand
CCCAGCCTCATCTCCCTGCCTTACCTGGGCTGCTGTCCGGCGGACGACCCGCTCTACCTGCGCACTCGCGCCTTCGTCCTGAGTGACGACAATCCGTACTTCTACCGCGGTTCCGCCGGTGAAGGTCTCGGCAGTCCCCATGCGGGCCTCGGCATGATCTGGCCGATGGGCATCATCACCCGCGCCCTCACCAGCCGCCAGGAAAGCGAGATGGCCGCCTGTCTCAAACTGCTGCGTGCCACACACGCCGGCACGGGATTCATCCATGAATCTTTTTCGCGCAACGATGCCGGCCGATTCACTCGCAAGTGGTTCGCCTGGGCCAACACTCTGTTCGGAGAGCTCATCCTCAAGCTGCAAGCGCAACACCCCCGCCTGCTGGCATGAATCAAGGCCGGAAAGGCGCGCCCCATACGAAGCCGGAAATCCTGATACGTTCTTTGAAGACGGGCAAAGCGCCCGCTGGAGTGCACCCATGATGCAACGCCGCGATCTTTTGAAAGTCTCCGCCGTCTGGACGGCCGCCTCCTACCGCCGTGTCTTCGGCGCCAACGAGCGCATTCGCATCGCCGGTCTCGGCGTCGGCGGACGCGCCACCTACCTGCTGGGTCTGGCCGCCAAAGCGGAGAATACCGAGATCGTAGCCGTCTGCGACGTTTCCGAGACCCGCCGTCTGGCGGCCAAAGAAAAGTTCGCTCCCGGCGGCAAGGAGTATCTGGATTACAGGGAGGTACTGGGGCGCAACGACATCGACGGCGTCGTGATCGGCGCTCCCGACCATTGGCATGTGCCCATGACCGTGGACGCCGTCAAGGCGGGCAAGGACGTGTACGTCGAGAAGCCGGTCAGCCACACCATCGAAGAGGGCGAGCGCGTCGAGAAGGCCGTGCTCGGCTCGAAACAGGTCGTGCAGGTGGGCTATCAGCAGCGCAGTTGGCCGCACTTCCAGCAGGCGAGGGAGATTGTCGCCGGAGGCAAGATCGGCCAGATCTCTCTCGTGCTGACTTCCTGGTATCAGGACTACGTGGTCAACCAGGATCCGCCCCAACTCGACGCCTCCAGGATCGATTGGAAACGGTTCCTTGGCTCGGCGCCGGATCAGCCCTTCGACGCGCTGCGCTGCGTGCGGTGGCGTTGGTTCTGGGATTTCGGCGGCGGCCATCTGACCGACCTGTATTCCCATTACGGGGACGTCGTGCAGTGGTACATGGAACAGTACGCGCCGCGCACCGCGCAGGCTACCGGAAGTCGCCATGCGTTGCCGCGGTACGAGTGTCCCGACACCATCAACGCGGCTTGGGACTACCCCGGATTCACCCTGGTCTACAACGGCGCGCTCAATGGCTCGCTCGACGGCGGCAACATCATTTTCCGCGGCCACCGCGCCACCTTGAAGTTGAACCGCGATGGTTTCGCCGTGTACCCCGAAGGCAAGGTGCAGCGCGAATTGACGCATTGGCCGGAGCCGGAGATTGCCGTGAAATCGCTTGCCGACGGAACCATCGCGCACATGCAAAACTTCCTCGATTGCGTGCGCAGCCGCAACCCGCCCAACGCCTCCATCCGGCCCGCCGTGGCCATCGCGCGCGCCGCCCATCTCGCCAACACCGCCTTGCGCAAGGGCACGGTCTGGACAGCCTGATCGATTGATTCATGGTATTGTCCCTACGGTGCAGTGTATTTGATGCGCTCGCGGAGGAGAGTATGAGGATGACGCGTTTGCTTCCACTACTGTTGTTGATCTGGCCCGCGGCGGCTGCGGATCTGCCGGGGTCCCAGGATCCCCCGCTGATGAAGCGCTATGCGGGGAGCGAAATCATCGGATATCGCGCCCCCAAATTCGACGAGTTCCTCTTGCCCCTGGGAAAGCCCACCCAACTCGACCCGCCGGCCTATGCAAAGAGCCAGAAGGTGGAAGGTCTGTTGAGCCGCTACACGTATCTGGCGCCGGAGGGGCGCACCCCCGCCGAAGTGTTCCGCAATTACCAGTTGGAGTTCCAGCGGCTCAACCTGGCGACCCTGTTTGAGAAGGGCGCCAATGTGAGCGGCTGGTTCGGCCCCACCTTGGCGCGCGCATCGGACGAGGATGGCCTGGCCCAGATCCTGAGCTACAACGAGGCGCAGGAACGCGTGCTGTCGGGCAAGTCCAAGGATGCGCAGCCCGTGTGGTACTTCGTGTTCGTGACGGCGTACAAGGATGGCGTGATCCCCGAGCGCCTCCAGAGTTCCGTCACCAAAGACCGCACCCTGGTCCATCTGGTGATCGTGGCGCCCGAGAAACTGGAGGAGCGCATGGAGTTCGTCAACGCCGCCGACATGGCCCGCTCGTTGACCGATACCGGCAGGGTGGCACTCTACGGCATCAATTTCGACACCGACAAAGACACGCTCCGCGCCGATTCGAAAGCCACCCTGGACGAGATCGGCCGCCTCTTGGCTTCCGATCCGCAAGCCCGCCTCCACGTGGTGGGCCACACCGACAATCAGGGCGCCGCCGACTACAATCTGGACCTGAGCCGCCGCCGCGCCGCCGCCGTGGTCCGCTCTCTCACCACGCAAAATGGTGTTGCCCCTTCGCGCCTGGATTCGTTTGGCTGCGGCCTGTATGCGCCCGTGGCTTCCAACGCCACCGACGCCGGCCGCGCCAAGAACCGCCGCGTCGAACTCGTAAAGTGGTGAGTAGCCCCAGCAAGGCTGCGGAAGTTGTGGGGCAGGTTGGAAAC
>JADGNS010001064.1 GCA_017883355.1 Candidatus Solibacter sp. | reverse complement strand
GGAGAACCCGTCGGAGCAAGATTGACGATAAGCCTCGCGGCAGGATGGCGTATTTTGCATACACAATGGCGTGTTCTGCATATCGAAGCGCCCGCGGAACATCTAGATTAGTTGCATGTTCAACGCGAAAGCTTATTCCGCTGTCAGTGCTTCATCGCCGCTAGCCTCCACCACGATCATTCGGCGCGATCCAACCGAACACGACGTCCAGATCGAAATTCTCTACTGCGGCATTTGTCACTCGGATCTGCACCAAGTCCGCAATGAGTGGAGGGAATTCATGCCCACCGTCTACCCCTGCGTTGTCGGCCACGAAATCGTGGGTCGCGTAACGAAGGTTGGCTCGACGGTCACGAAGTTCAAGCCCGGCGACCTCGCCGCGGTCGGCTGCATGGTCGATTCCGATCGGACCTGCCCCGAGTGCCAGGCGGGCCTGGAACAGTTCTGCCCGAACCTGACCCTCACCTACAACTTTCCAGACAAGCACCTCGGCGGCATCACCTACGGGGGCTATTCCGACAGCGTAGTCGTCGATGAGCGCTTTGTCCTGCACGTTCCTGCCAACCTTGATCTCGCCGGAGCCGCGCCTCTCCTCTGCGCCGGCATCACGACATACTCACCCATGCGCCACTGGGGCGTAACCAAAGGCAAGAAAGTCGGCGTGGTTGGTCTCGGCGGACTGGGCCACATGGGCGTGAAGTTCGCTCATGCGCTCGGAGCCCACGTCGTCGTCTTCACGACCTCGCCCAACAAGAAGGATGACGCGCTCCGCCTCGGCGCCAACGAAGTCGTTGTCTCCCGCAATGCCGGCGAAATGCGAAAACACGCGGGCAGCTTCGACTTCATCCTCGACGCGGTCTCCGCCGATCACGACATCGATGCCTACATCCAACTCCTCCGCCGCGACGGCAACATCACCCTGGTCGGTGCGCCTGAGAAGCCTCTCGCCGTCCCTGCGTTTGGTCTTATCTTCGGACGCCGCAGCCTCTCCGGCTCGCCCATCGGCGGTATCCCCGAAACACAGGAGATGCTCGATTTTTGCGGCGCACATAACATCACCGCCGATGTCGAAGTCATCCCCATCCAGAAGGTCAACGAGGCCTACGAGAAACTGGTCAAGTCCGATGTGAAGTACCGCTTCTCCATCGATCTGGCTTCTCTCAAATCTGAGTAAATCGGGCACCCTACAGTAAGCGGCTGTCAAACGCCGGTGTCACGCCGATGCCGGATGCGCTGGATTCCCCTTCGCGACCGTTCAACCCCGGTTAAAGCCCAATCGCCCCGTTCGCCTCGGCAAGGTCCTTTGGATGTGATGTAATACCAGGGTCTTTGCCGTATGTTACCTGTCAAACAGTTGCGCCGCGCGTTTCTGGCCGCACACCGGCGCACGCGCGAACTCCAGATGATTGCCAAGGGGTTGGCCTCTACCGACCATCCCATCCTGGCGCACGTGATCCCCATGCGCCGCTGCAACCTGGCGTGCACCTACTGCAACGAGTTTGACGATTTCTCGAAGCCCGTCCCGGTGGACGCCATGTACTCCCGCCTCGACCATCTGGCGGCGCTTGGCACCACCGTGATTACCATCTCCGGCGGCGAGCCCCTGCTGCACCCCGATCTCGACCTGCTGATCGCCCGCGTGCGCCGCCACGGCATCATCGCGGGCATGATCACCAACGGATACCTGCTGACCGCGGAGCGGATCCAGCGCCTCAATCGCGCCGGACTGGAGCATTTGCAGATCTCCATCGACAACGTCATGCCGGACGAGGTTTCCAAGAAAAGCCTGAAGGTGCTCGACCGGAAACTAGTGCTGCTGGCGGAGCACGCCGATTTTCACGTGAACATCAACTCCGTGGTCGGGGGCGGCATTCACACGCCTAAAGACGCCCTGGTGATTGGGAAGAGGGCGCTGGCACTGGGGTTCACTTCCACCGTCGGTATCATTCACGATGGCGATGGGCAGCTCCAACCGCTGCGGGACGAGGAGCGCGAGGTGTACCTCGCGATGCGCGCCATGGAGAAATCCAGCTACGCGCGGATCAACGGCTTCCAGGACAATATCGCGCACGGCAAAGAGAACCACTGGCGGTGCCGCGCCGGCGCGCGCTATCTGTACATCTGCGAAGACGGACTGGTGCACTACTGTTCGCAGCAGCGCGGCTACCCCGGGAGACCGCTGCTTCAGTACACCGTGGAGGACATCCGGCGCGAGTACCGCACCGCCAAGGAGTGCGCCCCGCGGTGTACGGTGGCCTGCGCGCATCAGACCGGCGCGGTGGATTACTGGCGGGATCCGCAGACGTTGCCGGTATCGCCGGTGGGGCCGAGTCATACGGCTCCGCTGGTGCAGTTGCAGAAGAAGTAGGCAATCCGATCTTCCGCTCGGACCCACAAGGCAGAGCCTTATGCCACGGCATCCATAATGTGCTAGATTTTTAGCATGATACGGAGAGTGCCGCTCGTCCTGCCATTTCTGCTGCTCACGGGATGCGCGGTCCGACAGCCTTTTCCGGCGACGTGGCGGCTGGCGGGGCGCACCCTGATGCCTCCGGGTGTGGCCTCCGACATCGCGCAACGCACCTTCACCGCGCCCCTCGCGGGACGATCGCACTGCCCGGCAGGCGATGCCGTCACGGTACAGCCACGTAGAGGCCGGCTGACGGTGACCGTGCGCCGCGACGCGCTGGTCGCTCAACCGCGCGGGTGGCTCACCACCTGGA
>JADGNS010001063.1 GCA_017883355.1 Candidatus Solibacter sp. | reverse complement strand
CGAGAGACCTGAACGACCCTGGTGCGTGGCGCAAACAACTCCGCAACAACCTGGAGACGCTGCGCGAGTACCGGAAGAATTGGGAGGGGACCGCGGAGGTGTTCCAGGACCCCGATTCCATTTTCAGGACCGTGGAGGGACACCGCCTGTATCGCGAATGGGCCGGTTTGTGGGGGCTGTAACTCGCCTACCTGCCGGTGTGCAGGTTGTTGTGGATGGCGTAGAGGGCCAGTTCCAGGCGGTCGGACACGCCCAGCTTATCGAAGATGTTGTGCAGGTGGTTCTTGACCGTCTGCTCGCTGATAAACATCTTTTCGGCCATTTCCTTATTCTTGAAGCCCTGCGCCACCAGCGCCACGATTTCGCGCTCGCGCTGGCTGAGCGGGGAACGCTCGCGCTCTCGCGTAGGCGGCGCCGGAGGCAGAGACGAATGCATGGAAGGCTGCGCTTCGTCGTTGGCAACGAACTGGCGGATGACGGCGGCGGTGGTGTGGGAATCCAGCCAGATTTCGCCGGCGTGGACTTTGCGGATACTCTTGATGAGTAATTCCGTCGCGGTCTGTTTCAAAACAATCCCCGACGTCCCCAATTTCATTGCCTGGACGAATTCATTCTTATCGTCGGAAGCGGTGAGAACAATCACGCGGGTTTTGTTCTTGGCGATCTGGAGGCGTTGCAAGGTGGCCAGACCGTCCAACCCGGGCATCTTCAGATCCAGCAGGAGGATATCGGGTTCATGCTGTTGCAGGACATCGAGCACCTGGCGTCCATCCTGGGCTTGCGCGACGACTTCGAAATCCTCTTCCAGGGCGAGCAGGCGGCAGAGTCCATCGCGAAAGATGGGATGATCGTCCGCAACCACGATCCGGATCTTGGACTTGGATGGAATTCCCAAACCGCCAGGTCCATTCGTACTGTTCTCAGACATACACTATCCGTCCGTAATTGTAGAGTTCTATTGGTACCAAGTCAAATGGTGCCGCCGGGCTGACCGGGTTCGAACTCCGGAAACTGCGTCCTCACCATCGGAGCACTTCGCCAATGAAGCGCATGGTTCACCCGCTGTAAACATTGTAGCCTATGACCATAAGGTTTGGCTCGGCGGTTAACGAAAGCGAGCCCGGCTCTGATAAGGTTGAGGAATATGAGCGAAGAATTGGGCGAAACTGGTTTTCAACGGTTCTGGCGGCGCCTGCAACAACTTGGACTCAACGCTTACGAATCGCGGTCGTACCTCGTGCTGCTGGGCCATCCCAAGTTCAAGGCGCTGGAACTGGCCGCTCGGTCGCACGTGCCGCGGCAGAAAATCTATGAAGTGCTGGACAGCCTGGTGGAAAAGGGCTTCGCACAGGTAGTCCAGGAGAAGACGAAGCTCTTCTCGGCGGTGGAACCCAGCCTGGCCATTCCCGGATATCTGGCTCGCAAGCGGCAGGTGCTGGAACAGGAACTCACCGACAACGCACGCGCCGGTGGAGGGCTGATCGACGATCTGAAGTCGCTCTACTCCGAAGGCCAGGGCGGACGCGGCACGCTCGACTTTCTGCGCATCGTAACGGAACCGGCGCAAACCGGTGCGGAATACCGCCGCATGCTGATGGAAGTGAAACACGAGTATCTGGAGTTTTCCCGGCCCCCCTACGCCGTGGATCCGCTGGACGAAAAGCTGGTGAAGCAGGCCGGCCAGAACGGTGTGGCGTGCCGGTTGCTGTTGGAATCGGCGTCGCTGGACACCACTCACCGGCAGCGGCTCGTCGAATATGTGGCGAGCGGCGTACAGGTACGGATCGCGGATTCGCTGCCCATGAAGCTCGCGGTGTTCGACGGGCAGAACGGGATGCTGGCGCTGCTGGACCCGGTGATTACGCGCCCCACCTGGACCGCCGTCGTGTTCCAGCACGAAGGCATGGGCGAGGCGATGAAGGCGCTGTTCGAGGAGCGCTGGCGGCGCGGGACGGATCTGTAGTAGGACACCTTACCGCTCGAAGCGGAGGCAGGCGCGGCCCAGATAGATCTCGTCGCCGGGGCGCAGTTTCTCGCCGCGGCGATCGCCGGCGGGCACCTCGATGGAGCGGCCGTCGCGGAATACCCGGGTGCCGAATTCGCTGCCGTCGTCGCACAGCCGGTAGTCGCCAGCGTCCAGCCGTATGTGCGCGTGCTTGCGGCTCACCGTGGCGCTGGCCTCGTCGGCGCCTTCTTCGAAAACCACATCGTTGCGGCGCACCACGCGATGGTCGGCATCGGTCAACTCGGGCAGGCGGCCGATGTTCGTGCGGGCCTTCTCCAGCGTGTACTCGGGACTGGGGGTCTTGCCTTTGACGACGATCACACGCCCGGTTACGGTTGCGGCGGCAGCCGCAGCGGCCGGCGGTTTCACGGGCTCGGCCGAATAGGCGATCTCAAACGCGCGCAAGCCGGCTTCCGCGGTGCGCACCTCCACGGAAAATCCACGCGGCAGTTCGCAATCGCTGCCTTCCATTGCCTGGCGGATGTCGGCGCCGAGACGCTCGCCGAAGGCGGCTTGCAGGATGGTGCGGCGCTCGGCTTCGGCGGCCACCAGGGTCACCACCACGCGCGCAAACGGGAAGACGCGGCGCCCGCGCGCGACAATCTGGACCTTGCCTTCCACCTCCGCCAGAATCGCGCGGTGCAAGAGCAGGAGCTCATTGGAATCGGCCGGGCCGAACATGCGCTCGGTCCAGCGATGGAACCCGCGCTCGATGGTT
>JADGNS010000118.1 GCA_017883355.1 Candidatus Solibacter sp. | reverse complement strand
TGGCGCCGCGAGTGAAGCCGCCGCCAACCACCATCGCATTACGCGCCGAGAGCATCACATTGAGATTGGTCCGCTGTGTGTTCTCTCCGCCCGCCGGCGGCCCGACCTCGTTCGCCACGCGCCCCCGTACCGTCACCGTATGTATCCTGGCCAGCGGAATATCGATATTGCGCAGTTGCGCGCCCGGCGCCAGGTCGATGGGCGCCGCGGCCGCGGCGTCCGTAGTGCGCGGAAAGTAGGTCATCACATACTCGTCGTCGGCCTGCGGCAGCGTCGGATTCGGCCGGATCTCGGCGCTCACGTAATAGCGCCCCGGGGCCAGGCCGAAGACGCGGTATTCACCCAAATCGTTGCTGGACCCTCCGCCCGCCCGCGCCATCTGCTTGCGGCCCTGCATATATTGCAGCCGCATTACCAGCACGTTCGCGCTGGGGACCGGATCGCCCTCCTCATCCAGCACGCGCCCCGCGATCACCCCGTGCGGCGTCAGGCGCATCGCCAGCTCGCTCGATTTCTGCCCCGCTTCCAGCGTGAGCAGGGTGCCCGCCTTGCCGGGGCCGCGCGCGCCATACTGCGTGACGATGAACCCGTTGCGTTCCGCCGACAGCCGGTATTTGCCGGCCGCGATCCCCGCGATGGCGAATCGCCCCGCGGCATCCGTGGTCGCCGTCTGGCTCACCTGGATGTTGGTCACACCGGGCGACGCATCGATCCGCCGCAAGTACACCGACGCCCGCCGCACCGGTTCCCCGCTGACGGCATTCGACACCTGGCCGCTGATGGAGCATGAATCGTCGGGTTTGGCTTGGGCCGCCAGCACCACAGGCAACAACAAGAGCGCACCGATCCAACGCATGATCTCAGAGTGGCACACCGCGCGGCCCGGTGGGACAGACCATCGCTTCTTGTGGTCTGTCGCCTTTGCTTACTGCTCGCGCAGCGCGGGAAACAGAGTGCGATCCAGAATGCGCCGCGTGAACTCTTCCATGGTCAGGTATTTGTCCAGCTCGCGATCGCGGTAGAAGAGCTTATCGCTGGGCAGCAGGCCGACTTCCACCGCCAATGAGTACTCCCCGCGCTCCACCCGGAAGCCCGGCATATCCGGCACGCAGATTACCTCGACCTTGGATAAAGCCTGCCACTGGCCGTCGCGTTTTTCCCGTACCGTCACTTGAATGCGATTAGGAAGCAGTTGGATGTCGGCCGAATCGGCGCCGAGGTTTTCGTTGTAGCTCTGCACGCACTCCGCCAGGACGTCGTGGAGTTCCTGGAGTGCGCCCGGCAGCCGTTCCAGGTGCCTTGCCTGGAGTTCCCGCCGTTCCCGCTCTTCCTGAATTCGCATTTGGAGCCACTGGAAAGACATGTGTAGCTCCATGGTAGCGGGAAGCGCGCGGCCCGGGTGTGGCTGTGCGTGCCGCTACTCGGCTACCGCGATGCCGAGGCTCTGCAGGAAACGCGCATCGTCCGCCGCCGACTGGGTCTGGGCCTCTGCGTCCGGCGGGGGGCACGCCAGCCCGCACTCGTCGAGCGAGCGCGATATGAAGAGCACGCGATTGCACGCGGCGCACCAGAAGTGCACCACCATGTGACGGTCGCTGGTGAAACCAACTTCGAGGATTCGTTCCGGCGCCTGTCCACAATAGCAGGCGAGCTGCATGGCTCTATAACCCATGGGTTAGTTATCTCATGGCCATGCCGCGCCCCGGTAGTGCCAATTCGCCTCGCCGGTACTGGCCGCGTACCGTGCGGAAGTACTAGCCCAATTGTGCTCGATGTGCTTTTCCAGCCCGGCAACTGCCGCCAAATGCCGCTACGTTATAATAGTGATTTATTGGCGTCAAGCCATTCTCTGCGCGCCGATCAATCCAATTCACGAGCTTCGATTATGTCAACTTCCACGCTGAGCACCGTTGGGCCGTTCGTCAACGAGCCGATCACCGATTACCGCAAGCCGGAAAACGTCCGCGGCATGCGCCAGGCAATTGAGAAGGTCCGCTCGCAACTGGGCCGCGAATACGACCTCGTCATCGGCGGCGAACCTATCCGTACGAAGGACAAGATTGTCTCCGTCAACCCGGCGAATCCGTCCGAAGTCATCGGGATCCATCAGAAGGCCGGCCTGGAACACGTCGAGCCCGCCATGCAGGCGGCGTTGGCAGCCTTCGCCCAGTGGCAGTACGCTTCGGTTGCCGAGCGCACCGGCGTTCTGTTCCGCACCGCCGCGATCCTGCGCCGTCGCAAGTTCGAATTCAACGCGTGGCTGGTGCTCGAAGTCGGCAAGAACTACGACGAAGCCGAGGCCGACACCGCCGAAGCCATCGATTTCCTGGAACTCTACGCGCGCCAGGCCCTCGTGCTGGACCGGGCCGAACCCATCGTCCAAATGCCGGGCGAACGCGGTTTCCTGCACTACATCGCGCTCGGCGTGGGCGCGGTGATTTCGCCTTGGAATTTCCCCAACGCCATCGCTCTCGGCATGGCCGGCGCCAGCCTGGTCTGCGGCAACACGGTCGTCCTCAAGCCATCGAGCGACTCCCCCACCATCGCGGCGAAGTTCTTCGAAGCGCTCGTTGAGGCCGGCATGCCCGCCGGCGTGGTCAACTTCTGCCCCGGTTCCGGCGCCACCTTCGGCAACGGTCTGGTGGCCCATCCCAAGACGCGCTACATCGCCTTCACCGGTTCGCGCGATGTCGGCCTGGACATTCACTCGCGCGCCGCGCAGCCCCAGAAAGGCCAGATCTGGATCAAGCGCACGGTGCTCGAAATGGGCGGCAAGGACACCATCGTAGTGGATGCCGATGCCGATCTCGACTCCGCCGTCCAGGGCGTCGCCGCCGCCGCCTTCGGCTTCCAGGGCCAGAAGTGCTCGGCCTGTTCCCGGGTCGTGGTGCACCAGGATATCTACGACGAGTTCCTCGAAAAGCTGAAGGCCACCACGGAAAAGATCGCTATCGGCCTGCCCGAAGACAACGTGCGAATGGGTCCGGTGATCAATGAAGGCGCCATGCAATCGATCCTCAACTACATCGAGATCGGTAAGCGGGAAGGGCGCCTCATCACGGGTGGCGAGCGCTCTCCCGGCGACGGCTATTTCATCCAGCCCACTGTGATCGCCGATATTGACCCGATGGCCCGCCTGTCGCAGGAAGAGGTCTTCGGCCCGGTGCTGGCCGTGGTCAAGGCGAAGAATTTCGACGACGCCCTGGCGATTGCCAACAACACCGAGTACGGGCTCACCGGCTCGGTCTACACCACCAGCGAAGACAAGATCGAGCGCACCAAGCGGGAGTTCCACGTCGGCAACTTATATATCAATCGCAAGTGTACCGGCGCGGTGGTGGGCGCCAATCCATTCGGCGGGTTCAATATGTCGGGCACGGATTCCAAGGCCGGCGGCACGGATTATCTGTACCTGTTCAGCCAGGCGAAATCGATCGGACAGAAGCTGTAAGCAGAGGCGTTCGGATCTCGGTCCCGCGGCGCCGTGGGAGGAGCCCGAGCAGCCGACAAAACCTCCGCTCTAGAGGCAGAAGCTGCCTCCTCGCTATTCGAAGTCTTCAATCAGGGTGGGTTTCCTGGGGCAAGCGCGAACAAATGGCGTCGAAAATTGTCCGAGCAACGGCCAGCCATTCTCGCACTTCCGCGATCGAGGGCTCCTCGATTTCGCCGGGGTAACGCATGGCAACCGCGAAGCGGGTAAGGGCGAGGGAAGGGGCAACCGCGGCATCCAGCGAGACGTCCACTTCCGCGCAGAAACCGGACAACACCGTCAGGTTATGCGTTCGCGGGAACGGCCTCTGGTGCCATGTCAGAAAAGCCTTGAGAGACTTCTCGGCGGCCTGCTGACAGTGAAATAAGCCGCTTCTCAACGTGGCGGGGGCCGTCAACGCCGCTGCCGCTGCCAGATCCTCCGCGGCTCGCAGGAGCCATGCGCGAGTCTCATCCAACAGAAACAGGTTCGGAGTCATACACCAGCCGCCCTTCCCGCAGCACCGTGGCCGGAAGCGAGCTCCGCACGTGCGCGGATCTGCCATCGAAGTCGCTGCGGCGCCAGGGAACTACGTCGACGGGCACGCCGACGCCCCGCAGCCGGCTGTAAACTGCACCATTGCGAAAAACCGAGTCAGGCGTAGCGTCCGGAACCACGACGAGAAAATCGAGGTCGCTGTCCGCTCCGGAGTCACCCCGTGCCTCCGAGCCAAAGAGGTAGATTCGTACCGGTTGATAGAACTCGACCAGCCGCCGGACTATCTCTTCGATCGTCTCCTGTTTGGTCATGACCTCTCCCATTATCCTTCCAGTCACCACCTCCCGGGTGCATCACGGTTCTAGAGAAATTGCTCCTGGTGACCTCTGACCAGCGCGGGTCCGTGACCCTCTGCAAAACCTGAGTCCACACCATCGTCTGCCCCGGGCCGATCGCGGCCCGGGCGTAGTACCACAATGCTCCCAAGCTACTGTGTGGGCGAAATGTTGAGCCGCCGTTCCACTTCCATGACGCGCGATTCCAGCGTGGCAAGCCGGGTGCGGAGTACGGCCTCGTTTGCTTCCACTTCAAGGACGCGCCCGTCGTTGCTCTTGGCGTAGCCGTAGAAGGCCTGCAGGAGCTTCGTCTCGATACCACGCATCGCTTCCAGGAGTTCGTCCTTGGCGGCATCAACGGCGGTCTTGATTGCCGTTTCCACTTCTCTCTTCGTCGCGGGCTGGTCGCCGTTTTCCATGATTCTCACCTCAATCGTACCGCATCGCCTGAGAGCCCCCTCAACCGATCGAGCGTATGGCGCCGCCGTCCACCTGTAGCGTGGCGCCGGTAATGTAGCCTGCCGCGCCGCTCAGCAGGAAGGCCGCGGCGCGCGCAAATTCCTCAGGTTCGCCGTACCGCCCAAGCGGGATGGCCCCCATCGACCGCTTGCGCTGCTCTTCCAGGGTGATGCCGGCGCGCTTCGCGTTGGCGTCGTCGAGATAGGTTAGCCGCTCGGTCGCAATCCGGCCGGGCACCAGTTGGTTGACGCGAATCTTTTTGGCGGCGAACTCGTCGGCGAACGTCTTGACCAGCGCCGACACCGCCGGCCGGATCACATTCGATAGCCCCAGATTCGGAATCGGATTCTTCACCGAGGAGGAAGTCAGCATCAGGATGCTGCCCCCGCCGCGCGCTTCCATGGTAGGCAGCACCACTCGGACCATGCGCACCGCGCTCATGAGGAGCAGTTCGAAGGCGGTGCGCCAAGCCGCGTCGTCGAAGCCGGACGCCAGCCCCGCCGGAGGCCCGCCCGAGTTCGTCACCAGCATGTCCACGCCGCCGAAGCGCTCTACCGTGGCGCGATGCCAGGCCTCGATTGCCTCCCCAGATCCCACATCGGCCACCGACGCCATCACCTGCGCCCCGGTCTCGTCACCAATGAGCTCGGCGGCCGCGCGAATGCTCTCCAATTTCCGTGCCGCGATCGAAACCTGCGCGCCTTCGCCTGCCAGCGCTTTGGCGATGGCAAACCCCAGCCCCTGGCTGGCCGCCGCGACCATCGCAACCTTCCCGTTGATTCCTAAATCCATGTCGTCAGTGTACACTCATTGATCTGAGGCCAACCCCAAGAAAGACATCAGTCACGGATGAACACAGATATCGCCGTTCCTCTGCATTCATCGGCGGCCAAATGTCCTCTGGCCTATCGCTGCTGGCGCGGCGCGGCGGCCGGCGGCGCATCCGGAATCGCGCTCGGCGGGCGCGCCACCACGCCTTTGGACGCCTCGTCCAGAGATACGTTGTTGTTATAGAGTATCTGCCCCGTGGCGCGGTCGAGTTCCACTTTCGCCCGCGCGTAGGCGGCTTCCGCCGTCACCATGTTGGACTGCGCCGTCACCAGATCGCGCTCCGCCAGTATCTGGTTGTAAATTGTGGACGCCCCCAGGGAAAGCTTCTTCGTCTCGGCATCCAGCGTCTGCGCCTGCAGCACCTGCGCCTTCTGCGCCGATATATACTGCGCCCGCGCCTGCGATACGCCGATCACGGCGTTCTGCACGTCCACCCTCACCTGGTTCTCCAACCGTTGCAGCACCAGTTGCTGCTGCCGGTAGGTCAGCTCGTCGGAGATCACCTGCGCCTGCGCCGCCCGGTTGCGGATCGGGATGTTGAGGTTGAGGCCGATCGAGTAATTCGGGAAGTTGCGCGCGAACAACTGCGACAGCACCGTGCCGTAGCCGCCGATGAAGAACGCCGTGTTGGAGTGCACCGACCCGATGGGCGCGGGCAGCGGGTTCGGATCCCCCGCCAGCGCGCCGTTACTCAGGTTGGCAACCACATCCAGCGTGGGCAACAGCGAGTTCTTCGATCCCCGGATGGTCAACTGCTGGTTGGCCAACTGGATCCGGCTCTGCGCCAGTTCGGGACGCGCCGATAGCGCCATCGCCGTCATATCCTGGATGGGAGTCACCGCTTCTACCGCGGGAACCTGGATGCGATCCGTAGTAATGATGTGCGCCGCCGCAATCGCCGGGTTCGAAACACCGGTGCGGCTCAGCGCCGTCTTGAGGATGGTCTCCTGCTGCAGCGCGCGGGTCTGGCTCACCACAAGCGTCTGTTCGCGGGAAGCGATCTCGGCCTCGGCGCGCACCACCTCGATCTGCGCCAGCGTGCCCACCTGCACCTGCTTGCGGTTGTCCTCTAACAGGCGTTGCGAGGCGGCCAGCGCGTCGCGCCCCACTTGCACCGCCTCATTGAACGACACCAGATCCCAGTAGAGTTCCATTACCGCCGCCACCGTGGTCTCCACCTGGAGCTTGAAAGTGAGATCGCTCACCTCGCGGTTGTTCCTGGCGATGCGGATCTGCCGCGAGTTCAGGGCCGTGCCGAAGCCCTGCAGCAGGTGCTGGCTGACGGCAAGGGCCAGCGATGAGGTGGTGGCCGGGTTGAAATCGTTGCGCGGGTTGTTGCTGGTCACCGATGTGTTGTTCAACCCCAGACTGACCGTGGTGCCCGTCAGGAATCCCTTCTGAATCGCGAAGTTGCTCAAGTTCTGCCGCTGGATCAGCGAAGTGGTGCCGGTCAGGAACGAGCTGCTCTGCGGCGTGGTCAGATGGCCCCAGCTCAAGGCGCCCGTGAGCGCCGGATCCAGGCTGGGGATGGCCGGACCGGACGAGGAGATCGCGCTTGCGCCCACCGCACTGGCTGTCGCGTTGCTGGTCAGGGCCCCCGCGCTCACGTTGGTCCCGGCCGTGGTGCCGGAACTGGAGACCGATGCGCTGGAGGGGCCGGCGGTGACGCTGGTCGAAACGCCGCGCGCTAAACCGCCCGCCTCCGCCTGTCGCAACGACGCGTCCGCCAACATAGGCCCGTAGCGTTGGATGGCGATATCCAGGTTGTTCTCCAGCGCCAGCGAGATCGCGTCCTGCAAGGAGAGATAGAGATTGCCGGCGCGCAACAGGGATTCCAGCCGCGCGGAGTCGGCCAGGCTGATCGGCGCCTGCTCCACCGGGCGATAGGGACCCGTAACTCTACCGACGATACCGGTTCTCTCGCTCATCGGTTGTTGCTGCGGCGGGTCCGCCGCGAAACCACCCGTGGGCGCGGCGAGTAGCATCGCGCAGAGCACCGCAATATACGATCTGATACCAGTCATGGAAAATAGCCTCCCTGCCAACCTGGAATTACCCCGGTCTGTGTCTTTTAACTTCAATGGTATAGTAGGCCTTTGTGACGCCGCAAGCCGAATCCGTTCTTGATTTGTTCCGCACCACCGGCGCTTACCTGGAAGGGCACTTCCGCCTGACCAGCGGGCTGCACAGCCCCAACTACCTGCAATGCGCCCTGGTGCTGCGCCATCCCCGGGCCGCCGAGGACCTGGGACGCCGTTTGGCGGCGGAATTGCGCACCATCGTGGACGAACCGGTAGCCTTGGTCGTATCGCCCGCGCTGGGCGGCCTGATCATCGGCCACGAGGTGGCGCGCGCCCTGGGTACCCCGTTCCTCTTCACCGAACGCGGCCCGGAAACCCGCAAAATGCTGCTCCGCCGCGGATTCACCGTGCAGCCCGGCGAAACCGTGGTGGTCGTCGAGGATGTCATCACCACCGGGGGCAGCACCCGGGACGTCATCGAAACCCTGCGCGCCGCCGGAGCCCGCGTACTCGCCGCCGGCTCGATTATCGATCGCTCGGGTGGAGCGGCCGGCGTCGGCGTTCCGCGCGTCGCGCTGGCCACGTTGCAGGTGGCGGCTCATCGTCCCGAGGAGTGCCCGCTGTGCCGGCAGGGCGTCCCCGTGGTCAAGCCCGGCTCGCGTCCGGCGTAATGCGCCGCATTCGCATCCAACTCGCCTACGACGGCGGCCCCTTCCACGGCTGGCAGGTGCAGCCCGGTCTGCCCACCATACAAGGCCTGTTGGAAGAAATCGTCTCCGCCATGGAGGGCAAGCCGGTACACGTGGCCGGCAGCGGACGCACCGATGCCGGCGTGCACGCCCTGGCCCAGGTGGCCGCCTTCAGCCTCGAGAACCCCATTCCCCTGCCCAATTTGCGCCGCGCCGTCAACCGCCTGCTGCCGCCCGCCATCCGCGTGCTCTCCGTCCAAGAGGTGCATCCCGATTTTCATCCGCGCTTCGATGCCGTCTCCAAAACTTACGAGTACCGCATCTTCCGCGCCGAAGTCTGTAGCCCTTTCGAGTGGCCCTACGTGTACCATCATCCCTACCCGCTCGACGAGGACCGCATGGCCTCTCTCGCCCCCTTCTTCGCCGGCGAGCACGATTTCAGCGCCTTTGCCACTTCCGACGCGCGCGACTCCGACGGCAAGTCCAAGGTGCGCACCATCTTCTCCTCCGTGCTGGAGCGCTCCGAAGGCCGCCTCGTCTACCGCGTGCGCGGCAGCGGTTTCCTCAAGCATATGGTCCGCAACATCGTTGGCACCCTGATCGAAGCCGGACGCGGCAACCTGCCCGGGGTCGCGGCGCTGCCCGAGCGCTCCGGCGCCACGGTCCCCGCCAGGGGGCTCTTCCTCCTCGGCGTGGAGTATCCGCCTCTGCGTGGAGCGTCCGAATGACCGCGCCTGAGATTCTCGCCGCCCTGCGCGCCCTGGCCGACCCAAAGAACGTCGCCGGCATGGCGCGCTACGGCATCAGTTCCGCCGGCACGCTCGGCGTCCC
>JADGNS010001062.1 GCA_017883355.1 Candidatus Solibacter sp. | reverse complement strand
GAACCTTCCGGCCAACGGGCGTAACGCGGAATCGCTGATCTCCATGGCGCCTGGCATTACCACCGCGGCGGGCGGAAAGGGAGACGGTGGTTTTAACGCCAACGGACTGCGCTCCAACACGAACTATTACACGATGGACGGCGTCAGTGTGAACACATCGACCGGCGGCGGCCCGGGTGGTGGTCCGGGCGGACCAGGAGGAGGCGGCGGGCCCGCTCCCGGCGCCGGTTCGTCAACCGAGATGATCTCGATCGACGCCCTGCAAGAGATGAAAGTTCAGACTTCGTCCGTGGCGCCGGAATTTGGCCGCTCGCCGGGAGCACAGGTGGTAATGACGAGCCGCGGCGGCGGCAACAACTTTCATGGCTCGCTGTATTACTACAAGCGGAGTGACGCATTCGACGCGAACGACTGGTTTGCCAATTCCGGTGGTTATCCAAAAGGAAGGGAACGCCAGGACCGCCCGGGCGGCGTGTTTGGCGGGCCTATCCTTAAGAGCAAGACATTCTTCTTCGTCTCCTTCGAAAAACTGAAACTTCAGTCTCCCCAGACAGTTATCGCGGATGTGCCGGACCTGGCGGCCCGAAAGTCGGCGCCGGCCGCATTGCGGCCGTACCTGAGTGCATTCCCTTACCCCAATGGCGGGGAACTGGGCAGTAGCGCGGCCGAATACCGCGCGGTGCTCTCCAACCCCTCCAGAAGCAGTTCCGGGAGCATCCGTATCGATCAGACGCTCAGTCCGAGCACCACCCTATTCGCCCGCTACAGCCTGACGCCGTCCAGTTCCGAGCGCCGGGGATCCCAGATGTCCACTCCCAATGTCATCCAGAACCAGTCTTCCCGCTCACAACTCGCCACCATCGGAATAACCCATGTATTCGGCGATAGTTCCATCAACGATTTGCGGGTTAACTACTCGGATTCCAAGGCCAGCGGCTATTCCACGATGGACAGCTACGGAGGGGCCGTACCACTCACGGATTCCCTGGTGTTCCCAAGCGGCGTCACCAGCGCCAACGGCTCGTTCAGTTTGAATGTCCTCGGAGTGGGCGGCTACTCTTACGGGGGGCGCTCTGCCAATCGCCAGCAGCAGGTGAATGTGGTGGACAGCTTCACGACTACGATTCGTGAAAAGCACCACCTAAAAGCGGGCGTGGACTACCGGGAACAGTTGAGGACATCCCAGCGGACCCCATACAGCATGAGCGTATCCTTCGACGGAGTTACCGGCTACGACCAGTCGTTATTGACAGGTGTCGCGTTGAATGGGCAGGTCTCATCGAATGTCGGCGCCGTCTACCCGACCTATACCAATCTGTCGGCCTACGGCCAGGATACCTGGAGGGCCACGGAGCGGACCACCGTCACCTACGGCCTGCGATGGGACTTGAATCCGGCTCCGACGACGCGCCAAGGACCAAAGCCTTTCGCGTTGTCAGACTCCAATATCGCCGGCGTTACGCAGAACGAGCCGATCTATCCTACTCGCTGGTTCGATGTAGCACCGCGATTCGGTGTTGCCTATCTCTCGGACGACACGCCGGGAAGGGAGATGATGCTCCGCGCGGGCATGGGGGTGTTTTACGATTTGGGGTACGGGGTTGTCGATTCGGCGTTCATGGGCGCTCCTTACTCGAACCAGCGCACCAGCTCCCAAGTGAATTTCCCGTTCTCGCCATCTGAAATGGTCGCGCCGAGTCTGCCGCCCACTCGCCCTTACGGGCAAATCACAACTGGCGGTGCGGGCTTGAAATCGCCGATCGTGTACCAGATAAACGGCACCTGGGAGAAGAACTTTGGCCCGGGGCAGACGTTGATCGTGGGCGCATCGGCCACCAGGGGCCGCAATCTGATGCGAACTGCAACGCAGCCATCGTTTTCCAGCGCCTACACGATTCTTCGGGAGGTGAGCAACGGAGCGTCATCCACCTACAACGGCATGCAGGTCCAGTTCCGGAAACGCTTCAGCAGCCATTTCCAAACGCAATTGAGTTATGGCTGGGCTCACTCGATGGACAGCTCATCCAACGATGCGGGATTCGGCGGCGGCTTCGCGAGCTTGTTCGGAGGCGGCGAACGAGGTCCGTCAGACTACGACGTCCGTCATAGCATGAGTCTTTCAGGTTCGATAAAGCTGCCGGCCGTCAAAGGGCCTCTGCTCTATCTGCTCCAGCAATGGAACCTGGACTTTGTCGCGGCTGCGCGCAGCGCCCTTCCCTTCGATATCCAGGGTGTCAGTACCTGCACCAGCAGTTCAACCAGCGGTTCCAGTTCCACCTGCAGCACTAGCAGCACGAACCAGGGCCTGTTTGCGCAAGTGCGGCCCAACGTCGTTTCCGGTCAGGCGATCTGGATCGTCGATGCCAAAGTGCCCGGTGGCCGCCGGGTGAACAAGGCGGCTTTCTCACTGCCCAGCGGCTACGCGCAGGGAAATCTCGGGCGGAACGCCTTGCGCGGATTTTCATTCGGGCAACTGGATCTCTCGCTGCGCCGCACGATTCCGATCACCGGAAGGTTTCAGCTCAACCTTGCCGCGCAGGGATACAACATCCTCAACCATCCGAACTTCGCCAACCCATCGCCGCTCGAAGGTGGCAACATGTCCAGCCCGAACTTCGGCGTCGTGACTCAGATGATGAACCAGTCGTTCGGGGGTGGTGTGAATCAGTTGTACCGGTCCGGCGGACCAAGGTCGATGGAGCTTTCCATACGTGCGCAGTTTTAGCGC
>JADGNS010001061.1 GCA_017883355.1 Candidatus Solibacter sp. | reverse complement strand
ATGGCCACTAAGCCCGCCAGCATGCCGTTGCACGCCATGGTCACGTCGGGCTTGCCGAACATGAGATACCAGATCAACATAGCGGTAGCCGAACCGGCGACGGCCGCGAGGTTGGTATTGACGGCGACCACCGCGATCCGCAAATCGGTTGCACCCAGTGTCGAGCCCGGGTTAAAGCCCATCCAGCCGAACAGCAGGATGAACGTCCCGGTGACCACGAAGACCAGGTTGTGCGCGGGGAACGCGCGGGGCTTGCCGTCCGCCCCGTACTTGCCCAGGCGCGGACCGAGTATGATCGCTAGTGCCATCGCACTGAAGCCGCCAATCGCATGCACCACGGTCGAGCCCGCGAAGTCCACGTATCCGTGTCCCAGGTTCATGCTGGAACCGAGTTGCGAGAGCCAGCCGCCGCCCCATGCCCAGCATCCGAAGATCGGATAGAGAAGCGCACCCATGAACAGTTCACAGACCAGGAACGCCCAGAACGTGATGCGCTCGCAGATGGCGCCGACGATGATGTAGCCGGCGGTCTCCATGAACACCACCTGGAACAGCGTGAGGCAGTTGCTGCCCGCGTCATAGCCGGGCCCGGCGAGGAAGAAGCCTTTTCCGCCGAGGAAGCCCCACTGCCCGCTACCCAGCAGGAACTGGTTGAGCGTGGGAGTGCCGCCGATATTCGCAGGCGCATTATTGATCGCCACCGCGCCGAACTGAAACGCATAGCCCACGGCGTAGTAGGCCAGGAAGGCGAACACGTACGCCGCGAAGTTGAGCATCATCAGGTGGGCGGCGTTTTTCTTGCGCACCAGGCCGCAAGTCAGCAGCGCGAAGCCGGCCTGCATGAACAGCACCAGGTAGCCCGTGTTGAGCGTCCACGCGACGTTCGTGCCGATGCGCGTGTGGCCCACCGAATCGGCCAGCTTCATGGCGAGCGGCTCTTTCGCAGCCTGCGCCTGGAAGTCGTCGAAGTCCTTTTTGGCCTGCGGGTAGGTGGGCGCCGTCTTATCGGTCGGCTCGGAAACAACAAAGCTGTTGCCCCCGCCATCGACCGCGTTGGTCTTGTCTCCGGTCGTGATTCCCGCCGGGTCTGGCTTTGGCGGCGGCGTTTGGGCGCTACATGGGGTCAGCAATAATGCAAGGATGCCGGCGGCGGCAAGTGCGGTTCCCACCGATCGTTTGAGTGACTTCACGGTTGACTCTCTCCTTCAACTGGAATTCTGGTTTAGCGCCCAGGATAATTTGCAGCCGAACTTACGAAGTCTGCGACGGGGCAGGCGGCGCCGCCATGGGGTCCAGATTACGGCACCCCCGCCCGGATTGCCAATCGAAAGTTTTGATGCGAGTGATAGAAAGATTACAGGCACCGCTCGCAGGCAGTTGGTGCATGATAACTGTTCAGCCGGCGTGTCCGCTCGCGTTCGCTGCCTGCGTGGCGCCCCGGCCATCAATCGAAGGAGTCACGAGTGAAAAAATTGGAAGCGATTGTTCAGCCCTTCAAACTGGATGACGTGAAGGAAGCCCTCCTCGCCATCGGCATCGATGGGATGACACTCTCCGAAGTCCGCGGCCACGGCAGGCAGAAAGGCCACTCGGAGACCTACCGGGGCCAGGAATACAATGTGGACCTGCTGCCCAAAGTGAAAGTGGAGGTCGTCATTCCGGACGCCCGCCTGCAGGAGGTGCTCACCACGTTGGCCGCCGCCGCACGCACCGGCAAGATCGGCGATGGCAAAATCTTCGTCTACGAAGTGGCGCAAGCCATCCGTATCCGCAACGGCGACCTGGGCGACGCTGCCATCTGAAAACCACATCGCGATGCAGGCGAACAGGAAAACGCTCGGCACCCGGACCGTCGCCGTAACGCTGATCCTGCTCGCTTTCACCACCCTTGCATTCGCGCTCTCCAGAGAAGACGTGCTGATGATCGCCCTCGGCCTGCTCCTGGCCGCCACCTCAATGGAAATGTTTCGCCGGTAAGAAAAGAAATTTATGGCCACGGATGAACGCCGATGAACACGGATAAAACAAGAACGCTCAATGTGTTTGCTTATCCGTGTTCATCCGTGGCCATTATTGCTTTCTTAAAACTGATTCCACAGGAACTGATTGTAGACTTCGTGGTGATACTGCACTTCCGGCGCCTTCACGAAGGTCCCCAAGAGGCGCGCGCAGCGGTCCGCTGACGCCTGCTTCAGGTCCGCGTAGCGTCCCTTCACGTCTTCGCCCAACAGCGTCGTCGTCCACGGTGCGCCCTTGAAGTTCGTCAGCGCATCGTAGATGTTGTCCGGCAGGTACCGCTCCGCTCCCCGCAGATTCTTGATCTTCGCGATATCCCCGTCCAGCCCCGTCTTGAACACGCTCAGCATCACCAGGTACGGATTCGCGTCCGGCGCCACCGACCGCACTTCCACCCGCGCACTCCGCTCGTTGCCGATCGGGATCCGGATCATCGACCCCCGGTCCACCGCCGACGCCTTCAACTGGTTCGGCGCTTCAAAATGCGGGTCCAGCCGCCGGTACGCGTTCACGCTCGGGTTCAACAGCAGGCAGATGTCGTTGCCGTGCGTCAGGATCCGGTCCACGAACTGCCACGCGAACTTGCTCATCTTCTCTTCCCCCTTCGGATCCCAGAAGATGTTCTTCCCGTTCTTCATCACCGATACGTTGGTGTGCATCCCGCTGCCGTTCACCCCCACCACCGGTTTCGGCAGGAAGCACGCCGTCAGCCC
>JADGNS010001060.1 GCA_017883355.1 Candidatus Solibacter sp. | reverse complement strand
TGCCGCGCGCATCTGCATACAGTGCCATGAATATGAGCGATCCATTGCCCCCCGGCAAAATCGCGCCGGTTGGCAGGCCACCATGGATAAGATGGTGGCGCTGGGCGCCAAAGGCACACAGAAGGAATTCGACGCGATCGTGGACTATCTGGCAACGACCTATCCTGGCGAGGAAGTCCCCAAGATCAAGGTCAACCAGGCGAGAGCCATTGAACTGGAAAGCGGATTATCGCTGCCGCGCTCGCAAGCCGCCGCTATCATTGAGTATCGCTCCAGGCATGGCGACTTCAAATCGATCGAAGATCTGAAGAAAGTTCCAGGCGTGGATGTGGCGAAGATCGAAGCCCGGAAAGACCGTCTGTTATTTTGAACCGGGGTATGATCGGATCCAGATCGAAGGTACTGGTAAGGTGAGTTTTCGTAATCTCCGGAGTAAACGGGCCTCTCCGCCTGGAGCGTAGTGTATACTTGCTCCATCTGGGTTCCACATGAAAACTCTCCTGAAAACCACTCCAGCCGCTCTCTTGTTTATGGCCGTTGGGTTGCCGCAAGCCTCCGCAACCGTGGCCTCGTTGGGCGCGAGCAATCAGAGATTCACCCTTACCGGCATTGGCCCTAACTCCTCCGGCCAGGGACAGGCCAAAATGACGTGGGGCTCTTGCGTGTTTGACGGAACCACCACGACCTGCACCCTCTCGGGCCCATTCACCGGCTTCGGCGGAGGAGGAACTTACAATTTCGAGGTAAGTTACGCGGGCAATGGCGCATTTCCCCTGATCGCGGTTTTCCCCATAGGCAGCAACCTGTTTTTCGCTCAGGCGCTGAGTAACTTTTCCTTTGTGGTCACTCTGACGGAAAGCAATGGCACCAAGATACCGTTTTACAGTTTTGCCAACTTCAACTTCCTTTTCTCCGGTCCCGCATGCACCGGAGTGGCGACCTGCGACGCCGCGCCGGTAGGGCAAACGGCGAATGCCACGATCACCGGACCCATCACGGGCACCTTCGACCCCACTCTTACCATCTTGCCTTCCGGCGTGATTACCGCCGGCAACTACGGGGCATTCCCAATCATCGCGCCCGCTACCTGGATCGAGATCTATGGTGACAACCTCGCCAACACCCGCTCCCAGACCTGGGCGGGTAATGATTTCAACGGGAACCTGGCGCCCTCGGCGCTGGGGGGAACTACGGTCACCGTGGGGGGAAAGCCCGCGTATGTCGATTTCGTCAGCCCCGGACAAGTCAATGTTCAGGTGCCATCCGGGCTCGCCGCCGGGCCGCAACCGTTGCTGGTCACGACGGCGGGCGGAACCAGTCTCGCCTACACCGTTACCGTGAAAACCACGGAGCCGGGCTTGCTTGCGCCGCCGTCGTTCATACTCAAGGGGACACAGAATGTAGTCGCCTTGTTTTCGGGAACGCTCACCTACGTGCTCCCCGTTAACGTCCCCGGTGCGGTCACCGCGCGGGCCAGGGCAGGCGACAGCATTACGTTATACGGAATCGGGTTTGGGCCGGTGACGCCGGACATCCCGGCGGGCCAGATCGTTCAGCAAACCAACGCGCTGCAATCGACGTTCCAGGTCGCCTTCGCGGGCGTTCCCGCCACCGTGACCTACGCGGGGTTTGCACCGAGCTTCGTGGGTCTCTATCAGTTCAACGTGGTGGTGCCCAACGTCGCGCCCAGCGACACCGTTCCACTCACGTTTACGCTGGCTGGGGTCGCCGGCCCGCAGAACCTCGTCATCGCCGTGCAGTAAGATGGCTCAGTGACCACTTATCGCGGCCGCCGCGCGGCGGCAATCGAAAATCAATACTTGCGTGTGACCGTGCTTCAGGAAGGCGGGCACATCGCGGAAATCCTGGACAAGGAAACCGGGATCAATCCCTTGTGGACGCCGCCATGGCGTTCCATCGAGCCCTCCGCATTCGGCCCCGCTGTGTACGCCGAATACGGCGATGGCGCCGAGAGCAAACTGCTCGCCGGCATCATGGGCCACAACCTGTGTCTGGATATCTTCGGCGGACCGTCCGGCGAAGAAGTCGCGGCGGGCCTCACGGTTCACGGCGAGGGGTCGGTGGCGGCCTACGAGATTGACCAGGGCCAAGGCGGGCTCACCTTGCAAGCGCGCTTTCCGTTGGCGCAGATTGCGTTCCAGCGGCGCATCGAATTGCGCGGGCGCACGGTGCGGATTCGCGAGCGTGTGGAGAACCTGACGGCGTGCGACCGGCCGATCGGCTGGACGCAGCACGTCACGCTGGGGCCTCCCTTTCTGGAAAAAGGCGTGACGCAATTCCGCGCGTCGGCGACACGGAGCAAGGTCTTGGAATCCGAGTTCGGCGCGCACGAAAGGCTGCGCGCGGCGGCGGAGTTCGATTGGCCCGCCGCGCCGCTTCGTGACGGAAGCGCCGAAGACTTGCGCGTGCTCACCGGCGCCGCGTCTTCCTGCGCCTTCACCACGCATCTGATGGACCCCGCGCGCGAGCACGCGTTCTTCGCCGCTTTCGCTCCGGCGGCCCGCCTGGTCTTCGGCTACGTGTGGAAGCAGGTCGATTTTCCGTGGATGGGGATCTGGGAAGAGAACCATAGCCGCACCCACGCGCCGTGGAGTGGCAAGACGCTGACGCGTGGCATGGAATTCGGCGTGTCGCCGATGCCCGAATCGCGGCGCCAGATGGTCGATCGCGGCCAACTCTTCGGCGTCCCGGCCTATCGCTGGCTGCCCGCC
>JADGNS010001059.1 GCA_017883355.1 Candidatus Solibacter sp. | reverse complement strand
TAGAAGCGCTCGGCAGGCACGCCCAGGGACTGGGCCACGCGGTCGATCAGATTCTTGTTCGCCTGGTGCACCAGAAAGACTTCGACATCGGCGGCCGCAAGGCCGGCGCGCCCCAGCACTTCCGCGATGCTCGCCGGCAACTTGCGGCCCGCCTGGAGGATTACCGAGCGCCCATTCATCTCCAGTGCGCCGCCCCAGTTGAGCCGCAAATCGCCGGCGAAGCTGCCGTCGGAGTGGATCGCCTCTCCGGTGATCGCGCCAAATCCGTCGCGGCCGGAGACCAGGCAGGCGCCGGCGCCATCGCCGAACAGGATCGCGACGTTGCGGTCCAAAGGCTCGCGCAGGCAGATGGTGGACATTTTCTCGGCAGCCACCAGCAGCACGGTTCCGTAGCGCGCCGCCAGGCCATTGGCCAGCGCCAGGCCGAATAACGCTCCCGCGCTTGCCATGGTCAGATCCCATGCCGGAATCTGACCGCAGCCCAAACGGTGGGCGACACTCGACGCGGGTCCCGGGAAACGGGGTTCCGCCGATCCCGAACTGACGATCAGCATCCCCAGATCGGACGCCTGCATGCCGGCGCGGCTCAGGCAGTCTTGCGCCGCCGCGACCGCCATTTCCACCACGCCCTCGCCATCGGCAGCGAAGCGGCGTTCGGCGATGCCGCATGCGCCCTGGATCCACTCCGGCGTGCATTCCAGCCGCTGCCCCAATTCCTGGTTGGATACCTTGCGCTCGGGAAGGTACGCGCCAAATGCCTTCAGAAAAGCCACTGCGCCCGCTCCTCTGCTATCGCCTGCTATCCAGATAGCGCTCGATCTGCGCGATCGATTCGAATTTCCTGGGACTGAGATCGGAATCCGGAATGGAGATATGGAATTCCTCTTCGATGGCGCCCACCAGGTCCGGTAACGCGAAAGAGTCGAGCAGTCCGGAATCGAATAGAGATTCGTCCACTTGAGGAGTCACGTCTTTATGGGACGCAGTCCGGATGAGACCGGCCAGCACGCTTTGCCTCTCGTCCATAGAACGATAGGCTAGCATCATGGGTGCTTGACAGGGAAGCGAGCTAGTGTTGACAGGCGAAAGCGCCTGTCCCACAAAATCTGTCAATATAGGACGCGCGTGCGAATGGTGCCGGGGACCAGTTCCAGCTTGCGGCGGATCTCGACCGTCCCGGCGCGGTCTCCTGCCTCAATATCGATCACGACGTAGCCCACCTTGGCGTCGGTTTGCAGATATTCGCCCGCGATGTTGATCTCTTCCGCGGAAAAGACGGCGTTGACGGCCGAGAGCACGCCGGGCTGGTTGCGATGGATGTGCAGCACGCGGTTCTTGCCCGGATACTCCGGGAGGGAAACTTCCGGGAAGTTGACGGCCCCGAGGGTGGACCCGTTGTTGCTGTATTTGATCAGCTTGCTCGCCACCTCGATGCCGATGTTTTCCTGCGCCTCCGCGGTGCTGCCGCCGATGTGCGGGGTGAGCAGGACGTTGTCCATGCCGCGCAACGGGGATTGAAACTCCTGCGTGGCGCTCTGCGGTTCGGCGGGGAAAACGTCGATCGCCGCCCCGCTGAGGCGCCCCTTTTCGAGCGCGCCCGCCAGCGCATCGATCTCCACCACGGTGCCGCGCGAGGCGTTGATCAGGCCCGCGCCGGCCTTCATGCGCTCCAGTTGCGCGCCGCCGATCATGTGGAACGTGGCGGCGGTTTCCGGCACGTGCAGCGTGACCACATCGGCCGCCTCCAGCAGCTCGTCCAGCGATTGCGCCTGCCGCGCGTTGCCCATCGCCAGCCGGGTCTCGATATCGTGGAAGATCACCTGCATGCCGAGCGATTCGGCCAGCACCCCCACCTGCGTGCCGATGTGGCCGTAGCCCACGATTCCCAGCGTCTTGCCGCGCGCTTCCCGGCTCCCCGCGGCGGTCTTCAGCCACCCGCCGCGATGCGCGGCGGCATTGCGCGCCGGGATGCCGCGCAGCAGCAGGATGATCTCCGCCAGCACCAGTTCGGCCACGCTGCGCGTGTTGGAAAACGGCGCGTTGAACACCGGGATGCCGCGCTCTTCGGCCGCCGCCAGATCCACCTGGTTGGTGCCGATACAGAAGCAGCCCACGCCGATCAGCCGCGAGGCGTTCTCGAAGAATTCGCGGCCAAGTTGCGTGGCCGAGCGGATGCCGACAAAGTAAGCGTCCGCCGCGGCGCTCTCCAGTTCTTCGGGGCGCAGGGCCTTTTCGTGGGATTCGATATTGGTGTAGCCGTCCGCCTGAAATTTCTCCGCGGCGCTGGGATGAATGCCTTCGAGTAACAGGATCTTGATCTTGCTCTTATCGAGGGAAATCTTGGTCATGAGTGGCTTCTCGTTATCTGCCGGTGAGGCGCAGCCGGACCACGCCCCAAACCGCTTCCAATATGATGGGCAAATCGATCTTCGAGCGCCCCAGATCGCGGTCGCGGAAGACGATCGAGATCTCGCCGATGGAAAACGCCCGCGCCCGATGCAGCCGGTATGTGGTTTCGATTTGGAAAAGGTACCCGTTGGAAAACAGCCGGTCCAGCCCGATCGCGTCCAGCGCGCCGCGCCGCCAGGCTTTGAAGCCGCCCGTCGGATCGGAATAGGGCATTCCGGTAATCGCGCGCACGTAGACGCTGGCCCCTTTGCTCAGCAGCAGCCGCTTGAAATCCCAGTTCAGCACGCTGACTCCGTGCAGGTAGCGCGAGCCCAGGACCAGTTGGCG
>JADGNS010001058.1 GCA_017883355.1 Candidatus Solibacter sp. | reverse complement strand
GAGTTGTGGCGCGTCAACGTGGAGGACGCGCGGCAGTGCGGCTGCAACATCACCGGCGCACCCCTGGTGGGGAACGACATGGCGATTGCCGGCGCCGCCAGCGATGCGCGCGAACAGCCCCCACCGCGGCTCTAATGACATAATTGGACTGTTGGAGGCTCCATGACCCGTAACGTTTCCCGCCGCCGTTTCGTGCAATCCACCCTAGCCGCGGGCGCCCTCTCGGCGGCTGCGGTGCCGCGCGCACACGTCAAAGTCGGCCTATACAGCATCACCTACGGTGGCGTCTGGTACCGCGGCGATGCCCTTACTGTCGAGCAGGTCATCAGCCGTGCCAGTAAGTTCGGTTACCAGGGCGTCGAGATTGACGGCAAACGCCCCCACGGCAATCCGCTCGACATGCCCAAGGATCGCTGCCGGCAAATCCGCAGGCTCGCCGCCGATCAAGGCATCGAGATCTACGCCGTTGCCGGCAACAACGATTTCAGCAGCCCCATCCCCGAGCATCGCGAGTCCCAATTGGTTTACCTTCGCGACCTCATGCGCATGACCTCCGACCTTGGCGCGAAGATCGTGCGCGTCTTTCTTGCCTGGCCTGGCGTCACTCTCGTGCCCACCGGCGGCGGCCGCTACGACATCGCGCAGGCCGTCTGGAAGGCCGAGCACACCGGCTTCACCGACGAGCAGACCTGGGGTTGGTGCCGCCAGACCCTCGCCGAAGCCGCCGCCGTCGCCGGTGATTTCGGCGTGACCCTTGCGCTGCAGAACCACCCGCCCGTAATCAAAGGCTATGCGGATACGCTCCGCATGGTGAAGGAAGTCGCCTCTCCCCATCTCAAGATCTGCTTCGACGCCCGCCTGGAGCACAGCCTGGACGAGACTGCCGTTCGCAAGGCGGTCAACGAAGCCGGCTCGCTGCAAACGCTGTGGCATTTCGGCGGCGAATACGACCGCGGCCCGGATGGCATCACTGTCAAAGGCGATGAGAAGGCCCTCGCCGAAGCGCTGGGCCTGTACGACATCGGCTATCAAGGCTACGCCGGATTTGAGCTGTGCCATCCGCTGCCGGTCGTCAATGGCCAGACCGTCGGTCTCGATTTCGTCGACAAGAACGCCCGGCTCGCCGCCGAGTATATGCGCGGCGTTCTCGCCCAGGCAAGCAAGGCGGTTGGGTAAGCGCGGGCGCGAGCGATCAGCCGCGACGCCGGCGGAACGCGGTCGCACCGGCGAGAGGAACCATCGAGCCCGGTGAGTGAGGATTCCGAACTGCGTCAGGCCCGGAGCTTCCGGACCTGCACCGGTTTGCGGCCCTGGGGCGCGGGCTGGAACATATCCTTCTTCGTCAGGCCCAGATCCCTGGCGGTATTGATGGACCAGTCGATGGGGTTGACCCGAGCGCCCTGGCTGCTCGCGCCGAAACTGAATTTCACGCCTTCTTCCCTGGCCATTCTCAGGAAAGGAATCGTGGGCAGCCGGACGCTGGAGTCGATCTCGATGGCGGTGTTGGTATTCTTGCAGGTCATCACGACCCGCCGCATGCGTTCCTCGGTCCACATCTTTTCGAGTTGCGGGTTGAACTTGCGCGTGACCCACATGGGGTGGGACCAGATGTCAAGAGGCGTCGTCTCCAGAATCTCGACGATCCAGTCCACGTACCATTTCATAAAGGCTTCGGGATCGTCGCCGGGATCGTAACCCGCCGAAAAGGCTTTGATGCGCTTGCCGTTGGCGTCGCGAACGGTCCAGGAATCGGTGAGTATGTAATCGAGCCGCGAGAGGACTTCCCTGGAGAAACACGGAACCCAGTCGATCCACTCGGCCTGCGCTCCGACGTAAACGCCTTGGTCTTTGAGTTTGGCGATCCAGTCCAGCAACTCCTTGTCGCTCGAGAGCATGATCGGGTACTCATTCTCCTTTGTGCCGAGGTGCTCCAGGAGGCCGTACTTTACGCCGGTTTCCCTTGACCTGGCGATCACCTGTTCGAGCGTCATGCTGTTGAGATGAACGTGGAAATCTTCCAGGGGAAAATCGTAGCCCGGCGGAGCGGCTGTCTGGGCGTTGGCGAAGGGCTGGGACGCGGCGGCCAGGCCCGCGGCGAAAGTTCCCATGAACTCCCGTCTGGTTCTCACCACGACTCCTCCTGGCAAGGGCGGACACAGGCCGGCGAGGGCCGACCAACTATTTCCTGCCTGGAGTCGAGCATATCGAAAACGAAGGCGCGAGGGAAGCGGCGCTCGATTGGGGGTGCGAGGTCACGTGCATGGAACCGGCAGGCGCGATGCGGGATGTGGGGCGGCGGCGGCTCCCGAAGGCGCAGTGGCAGGCGGAGTGGCCCGAGCGCGGCGAACGGTTCGATCGCGTGCTGTGCGGCGCGGCGATCTGGCAGAGGATCCCGCTGGGGGAGACGTTCGCGCGCATTGCGGAGCTGGTGAAGCCCGGCGCATCGGGACCAGACCTTCCTCAGGCGGGCCGACGAAGTGTGGACGGCGTGGATTCCGTTGGGAGATTGCCCGCGCCGGCAGGGCAGCCTGGCGGTGCTTCCGAGGTCGAACCGGCTCGGTTTGGCGGCCGCGGTGCGGCGCGTTCCGCGGTGGCGGAGCTTCGATTTCGCGGCGGGCGACGTGTTGTTCGTCCACGCGCTGACCTTGCACCGCGCGCTGGTGAATCGCAGCGCGGAGATCCGCGTGTCGGTGGATTGCCGCTATTCGAGGGAGTTTTGGGCGATGCCACAATCCGCGA
>JADGNS010001057.1 GCA_017883355.1 Candidatus Solibacter sp. | reverse complement strand
TTCCTGCATCAGCTCGAAGCGCGCCACCAGCGGCTGGTAGCGCTCGCGCAGGTCGGCATCGCCTTCCAGCAGCAGGTGGACGTTGGTATAGGTCATGCGTTCGGCGCTGCGAATCACGCCCGCGGTAAACTCCTGCCCCACCACCTCGCCATGATGATCGATCTCCATCAGCGCGGAGAGCACCAGGCGGTCCGCGTGCGGGACGAGCGAGCACAGGTTGGTGGAAAGCTCGTAGGGGAGCATGGGCACGGCGCGATCCGGGAAGTAGACGCTGGTGCCGCGCAGTTGCGCTTCCAGATCGATGGGCGATCCGGGGCGCACGTAGTGGCTGACGTCGGCGATGTGGACGTGCAGGGCGTAGTTGCCGTTAGGCAGGCGATCCACCCACACGGCGTCGTCGAAATCGCGCGCCGTCTCGCCATCGATGGTGACGATGGGCATGTCGCGGAAGTCGCGGCGCCCCGCGATATCGGCCTCTGCGATGGCGGCAGGCATCGCCTGCGCCTGCTCGATGACCTCGGGCGGGAACTGGTGGGGCAGGTGGTGCTTGCGGATGATGATCTCTACGTCAACGCCAAAATCGTCGGGGTGGCCGAGGATTTCGACCACGCGGCCCACCGGAGACGTGCCCCGCTCGGGATACTCCAGCAGTTCGACGTTGACCACCATGCCTTCCAGTTCGGCGACGCTCTCGACCTTGGGCGGGGTCACTCCGATGCGGTCCACCGCGGGCGCGCCGGCCGGCGGGAGTTCCAGCCCGTCCGGGATATCGATCCACTGATGAATCCGGCCATCGGCGGGCACCACGTAGCAGCCGCGCCGGCCGATTTTGAATTCGCCGACCACGGTGGGGTGGGCGCGCTTCAGCACCTTGACGATATCGCCATCGGCGCGCCCGCCGGCCTCGATGCGCGCGATGCGCACGATCACGCGGTCGCCATGCATGGCCTTTTCGGCGGCTTCCGGGGAAATGAAGATGTCCCCGGAAATCCCCGGAATCGGACGTTCGGAGATTAAAAACCCGTAACCATCGCGATGCAGATTGAGGCGGCCCACGGCGAATTCGCGGGTGCGGGCGGTGACCACGTACTGGCCGCTCTTCAGCTCAATCAGGTCGCCGCGCGCCGTGAGCCGCGTCAGCGCGCCTTCCAACTCATTGCGGCTCTCGCCTTTAACCCCCAATTCGCGCACCAGTTGCTTGAAGTTGGCCCGGGAGTGCGGCAACTCGGAGATGTGGGCAACAATTGCCGCGTCGGTCATCATAGTTCCAATTTTACTTGCAACGGGTGGCAAACTTCCGCCGTCAGTATTACGCTAGAAGAGAAACGGCGCAGGCTGGGGCATCTACGGATCCCAAGCCCGCCAAGGTGAAGGCCGGGCAGGATGGGAAGCTGCCTGCACTTTTGTTGTACGGGAGTTCCCAATGAAGCGTCTTCTGCTGTTGCTCGTGCCCGCGGCCTTGTTCGCCGGGCAGGCGCGGTACGCCCGCTTGGGCGAGTTTGAGGGGAAGGTCGAAGTTCAACTCCACGCGGGCGACCCCTGGAGCGCCGCGGAGCGTAACCTGCCGTTGGCCGAATCGGCATGGCTGCGCACCGGCGCGGCTTCACGCCTGGAAATCGAGCTCGATGATGGCGGCGCGTGGCGTCTGGGTCCGGACTCTCAGGTGGAGATTTCCGATTACACGCGGCTCTCCACCGGCCAGCGTCTCACGGTGCTCTCCCTGGATCACGGGTTGGCGTACTTCACCGGCGAGCCTGGCGGCACGGACACGCTGACGCTGGTGGTGCCCGGCGCGCAGGTGTCGCTGGTGCGCGGCGCGCGCGTGCGCTTTCAGGTGGACGCCGCGGTGAGCCGCATCTCCGTGATCGAAGGCGTGGTGCGGCTCTCCTGCCCCGCGGCCGAGATCGACATTCGGGAAGGCCAGACGGTGCGCGTGGAGCCCGCCAATACGGCGCGCTTCGGCTTGGACCGCGAGGTGCCCGCCATGGAACTGGACCGCTGGAACGAAGATCGCGATAAGACCCTGGCTCTCTCGCCATCGGCTTCGCACGTGGCGCAGCGCTATGGCCTGGTGGATCTGGATGGCGCCGGAGTTTGGGTGCAGACGGATCTGGGCGCGGTGTGGAAACCGAAGGTGGCCGAGGGCTGGGCGCCGTTCCAGAACGGCCGCTGGCGCTGGTACGATGCGCTGGGCTACACCTGGGTCAGCGACGACGCCTGGGGCTGGACCCCCTACCATCATGGCCGCTGGACGCGCAAAGGCGACCTCGGCTGGGTCTGGGTGCCGGCGGTATCGCCGGCCTTCAAGCCGGGCGATGTCTACTGGCTCTACAACACGAAGCTGGCCGGTTGGGGCCCGCTCGGGCCGGGCGAAGACTGGCTGCCCTCGGCCGCCCCGGAGCAGTTCCTCAACGTCAACACCACCTACGCCAACTTCCATCCGGATGTGCGCACCATCGATCCGGCGGGATTCCAGAGCCGCCCGAAAGATCCGCTCGGCGTGGCGATGTTCGCCTTGGCGCTGCCCTCGCCGCCGTTTCTGGCGTCGCGCCTCGAAGCCACGCGGCCGATGCTGCGCGTGGGCGCCACGCGCGTACCGGCGGTGATCCCGGGGACCACCTTCTCCGACACCAACGACGTTCCGCCGACGGCGCCACCCGAAATGCCTCCGGCCGTGGTCACTAATCCCGCATCGGATGCGCCGCCCATGGTATCGCCGGGCCCGCCGCCGGATCCGGGA
>JADGNS010001056.1 GCA_017883355.1 Candidatus Solibacter sp. | reverse complement strand
CTTGAGTTCGTCGGTTTTGTGTTGCAGCGCGCGCTCGAATTCCTTCCGCTTGGTGATCTCGTGGAACCAGGTCGAAATGCCGCCCCATGCCGCCGGCGACACGCGGACGTCCAGCCAGAGCCCGAGCGGGCGGTGGTAATATTCGAACGTCGCGGGAACGCGCTCCGCCATGACGCGCCGGCTGGCGAGTTCCAGTTCGTCCCCGCCCCAATCGGACGATTCCCACGGAGAGGTACCGAGAAGCTCCGGCTTCGACTTGACGTACAATCGCTCCGCGGCGGAGTTCAGAAAGAGGATGCGGAACGACGAATCGCAAGCAACGAATCCATCGGCCGCGTCTTCGAGGACACCGAGCGCACCGGCGAAGCCGGCACCCCGGAGACCTTTCGTTGGGTTTGCAGTATCCATGGGGCCTGGTCCGCGGGGGCTCTACTTCCGGCCCAGCAGCCGCAGCCGCACGCTGAATGCCCGCGCCTGTCCGCGGCCGTAAGTCAGAAATTTCGGAGAGCCCATAATGTTGTCCACTACGTTGGGGTTCAAGTTGCCCGTCAGGTTATTGTATCCAAACCGCCACGCCCACAAATAATGCAGCGCGCGGAAGCGGCGTTCGAAGTGCAGGTTCACGTTGAAGTAATCCGGGTAGCGGCGCGCGTTGGGCCCGCCCACCAGAAAACCTTCCTGGTCCACGACGTTGAACGGGAAGCCGGTGCGGTATTCCACCAGGTAGGCGGCCGTGGTGTTGCGCAGCAGGAATTCCAAGCGCCCGGGCAGGACGCGCTTGGGCATGGGCACCCATCCCCACATGTGTACCCGGTTCGGCGTGTCCCAGGCGAACGGTCCGGGCATCTGCGGGGCGAACACGGGATTCTCCAGGCTGTAATCCACCGCCGCGTTGCTTCGCGTGCTGGAGCGCGTGTAGCCCAGGAACCATTCGAACTGCCCGGCAAAGGTGCGCCGGACGGCGAAATCCACCGCGTCGTAGCGTTCGCGGCGCGAGTTGCGTAACTGGAACACGGTGCCGTTATAGAACATGGGTCCAGTTTGTGGCGAGACCGTGTCGAAGACGAACCCGTTGCCGCCGCCGCGCCAGGTGTAGCCCGCTTTCGCGTAAAAATCCAACGGCAGCTTGCGTTCGACCGTGAGGTTCGCGGTCTGGTATTTCGGCGTGGTGAGCGTCCGGTCGATCACCATGAAGGACGTCGGCACCGGACCGTGAACCACACCGCCGGGCAGGAAGAAGGTCGAAAAGCTGGTCTGGCCCTGATCGCGCGCCAGCGTCCCCAGACCGATGGCGTCATAGTAGACGCCCCATCCCGCCGAGAGCTTGGTGTCGCGCAGCCTTTTGGGCGCCCACGCCACGGCGACGCGCGGCGCCACTTCCAGATCGCGCACCACCTCGTTCCATTCGGTGCGCACGCCACCTTCGAGCGTCAGCCCCTCCAGCGGCGCCCAGTGATCCTGCACGTACTGCGCCGCCTCCAGGTTCTTGCGCTGCTGGAACGGATTGCCCGCGAAGGTGACCAGGCGGGCCACTGAATTATCGTCGCGCAGCACCTCGTAATCGTGCCGCTCCACCTGCTGATGGAAACTCTCGCGCTCGACATCCACGCCGAACTTCAGATGATGCACGCCATGGAAATGCACGGTGGGCAGAAACAGGTTGGCCGTGGCCTGCTGCCGGTACCAGTGGCGATTGACGCCGCTGAAGTAATTGCCGCGATTGCCCGAGGGCGTGATCTCATACACCAGGTCGCCGCGCGGCGGATTGTTGAGCCGCCCGCGGGTATCGGCGAACCCGATATCCAGCAGCGCGCCGCCGAAGTAGTGCTGGTCGCGAATGGTGCTCATGTACGTGGTCTGCCGGATATTCGTCGTGGTCTCCACCGGATTGAGGATGCTCAAGCCATAGCGGTTGGTGTCGGCCAAGTTGTACAGAAAACTGGCGGTCAGGATATTGGCCGGGGTGAGGTTCACCTGGAAGCGGGAAAGATCGCTGACCGTTAAGCCGCTGGTGCGGTTGGCGCCGCCCGGCAACCCGTGTACGCTATCCACGTTGTAGAAGGCGTCGAGGCCGTTGTGGAACCAGGCGCGCCCTTTGAGAATGGGGCCGGAGAACTCCAGGCGGGGCGTCCATTTATTGATGTAGAGGCCGTTATCTCTGGTCACCCCGGGAATGAAATTGGTGCCGCCGATTCGCCAGCGGTCGTCGCCCATTTTGGTTTTGAGATCGAGCACGCCGGCCGAGCCGCGGCCATTATCGGCCGCGTAACGGCTGTTCTCCAGGTCCATCGATTGAATGGACTCGATGTTGACGCGCGTCTCCAGGCGTCCGGTCACCGGGTCGGAGATGTTGAACCCATCCAGTGTGTAGTTGGCCTGGTTGGTATCGCCGCCGTTGAAGTGGACGCGCCCGGCGTTATCCTGCACCACGCCATTGAGCAGCGGCAGCGCGTTGCGATAGTCCTGCGGCGCCGGGTAGGGCACACCTTGAATTTCGGTATTGGCCAATTCCTTGCGCTCGGAGGTCTGCTCGGGATCGATGGCCGGCGGCGAGTAGGTTACGTCGATGCGGTCGGCGAACTCCTGCAGGTGATTCAGCCGGATGGTGAGTTGATGGGGGCCCGCCTCGAACGCTCGCCGGCTTTCTGTAAAGACGAAGAAACCGGGGCGCTCCGCGCGGATCGAGTACTCCCCGGCCGCCGGAAGGCCGGCGCGGAAATTCCCCGCGGGATCGGACGAA
>JADGNS010000117.1 GCA_017883355.1 Candidatus Solibacter sp. | reverse complement strand
GGTTGCTGCCCGCGGGGCAGACCGCCAGGATAATCGAGAAGTCCAGGATGTTCAGACTGTTCTGCCGTGCAATCAGCCGGAATTCGGCGCCGGCGGTGGCGGCGACGGGGAACTCCGCTTCGCGGTGTCCCGCTTCTCGCGAAGCTTCAGCTTCTTACGATACTCATCCGGCAACAGCTTGCGTTCGGCGAGCAGGTGCTGGATATCCGAATCTGAGTAGCGGGCCGCCATGATTGTCAACGAAATCTTAGTATACGGCTACGAGCCCTTCGGGACGCGCACGGGCAATCACTCCAGCACGATCCGGACCTTGGTTGTGTGCCTTCCTTTGCTCATCGCGGGCAGGTACTCGTCGAAGTGGCGCCTCAATTCCGCGCCTCGGGCCGCGGCAGCGGATTCCGATGGTGAAGGCGGGATAGCTCGCTCACGCCAGACGCCAATCCGACACAGGAGTGGCCTGCCGAACACGGTACGCGCGTCGCCCACCGTGGAAAGTCAAGGCTTTTCCCTCCGGCCTTTCGCATGCAAGGAGCGTCTGCCGGATAGGAGGAGTGCCCCTATGTGGAACTCGACTGGCTGTCCCGGTGTCTACCACACCATGCTTCGCGTGCCGCTGTTCCTGATTTGCTCGTTTGCCGCCCTGGCGCAACCATCGCCGCGGCCGGACCCTTTGGATTCGGTGAACCAGACGTTCTGGCAGGCGCGCAATAGCGGCCGGTTCGAAGAAGCCGCCGCCGTGCGGGAGCAGGCGCGTGCCCTGCTGGCGCGCGCGCCGGTGAATTCGCCGCGATTCGCCGGGTGGGTGCAACAGGTGGCGCAGCTCTATCAGAGTTCGAGTTTGAACGGCCAGGCGCGGGCAATTCTGCAGGAAGCGCTGGCCCGCGCCGGTACGCTGGGAGACTCGCATCCCTCCCGCATCGCCATGCTGGATGCGTTGGGAGAAGCCTGGCGGCAGGACGGCAACCTGCTGAAGGCGGTGGGATACCTGGAACAGGCAGCGGCAGCACAGGCAGCCGCGCCGGCCGGCGCGCCTCCGGGGGCGGTGGCGGTGGCACAACCGCTCATGGGGCGCGTCATGGTGTCTGGCGAGCGCACCGTCCGGTTCGGCACTGGCGGCGCAGTTTATGTCGGAAGCGCCATCGACGCCTACATCCGCCTGGCCGACCTTTACCAGCAACTCGGCCGGCCGGATGCCGTCGCTGCCATCGCGGTGAAGATCCGCACTCTCGGCTCGAACGACGAAGCGGCACTGGCGCGATTCTATGAGCAGCACGGACCGCTTGAGGAAGCCGCCGCCATCTACAGGAAGGTAGCCGAACAATCGGCGGATGCGCCAGCCAAGGCGAACGGCTGGCAATCGCTGGCGAACTTTTACGCACGCCAGGAGCAATACCCGGACGCCATCGCCGCGATACAGCAGGCCATCCTGGCGGCGCAATCGACGGACAAGAACGGCATGGGCAGCCAGGTTCCCTGGATGCGTCAAAACCTGGCCGGCTACCTGCACCAGGCGGGACAGCTCGATCAGGCCGACCAGATCTATCAGCAGCTCCTGCAGGAGAGCCGGGGTGGGCCGCAAGAGAACCAGATGCTGACCATGTATGCGCAGTATCTGGCGAACAGTCAGCGCGCCGCACAGGGCGAGAGCCTGCTGAAAGACTATCTGGCTGGACACCCGAACCTGGACCCGCAGCAGAAAACGAACGCGCTCTTCCAACTCGCCAACGTGGTCCGGGGGACGGGAGACTCCCAGCGCGCCGAGGAGTACCAGAAGGCGGCCCAAGCCTTGCAGCCGCACCCGACGCCACCTCCCACGGGTCAGATTCTCATCGCAGAGGAACTGCGGAAGGCCCAGACCGCCGCAAGCCAGCACCGACTGGATGACGCCTACGGTCTGGCTCTGCGCGCCATCGATGCCGCCCCGCAGGCCGCCGACAGGCAGCAGGCCGACTGGCTGGTGCCGCAGATTGCGAATTTGCTGGCCGTGAACAAAGAACCGGCCAAAGCCGAACACCTCTTCCAGCGCCAGTTCGCGCTGGCGCAAAACTTGTCGGCGGATAACATGCAGCCGCTGATCGCGGTGACGCAGAACTATGCGCGTTTCCTGATGAACCAACCGGACCGCCTGGGCGAGGTGCCCGCCGCCATCGAACAGTACCGGCGCGTTCTGGCCGAGGCCAACGGGCCCGATAGCGCCAGTCTCGCGGAGCCTTTGCGAATGAAACTCGACTTTGAACGCTCCCACTCGCTATGGGAGAGGGCGGACGCTTCGGCGCGGGAACTCCTGGAGTTGCAGGAGTCGCTCAGCGGCAACACCAGCGACCCTTACTTCGGCGATCTCCAGACCGCGGCCCGCGTGTATGAAGCTGCCGGTGACTCCGTCCGCGCACTGGCCCTGTTACGTAAGGCGGTAACCATCGCCGACCTGCTGGCCACGCCGAACAACGACTGGCGCCGTTCGACCACTCGCATGGATGTGGCCTACGCGCTGGCGCGGTTGGGCCAGTTCGATGAGGCCGAGACGCTCGGAGGGGAAGCAGTGGCGCTGGGGCGGACCCCGCGCCCACCACGACCGTCGCTGGCACAGCAACTCGAACAGATTCGCCGGATGAAACAGGCCGCGGCCACGGCGCGCGCGAACCGCGTCGATCAATGACCGTTTACGGCAGCAGGGCGCGCTTACTTTCCGGGTGGCGGAGGAACGCCTCGGCTTGCGGGAAGCCGCTCGCAACGCCACGCGACTTTGTGATCTCGACCTGCTTCGGGTACCACTGATCGGGCTGCTGCGAAGCGTGCGCGTAACAGGCGGCGCGGCGGCGCGATTCGACGGAGGAGATGTCGACGTAGTCGGCGGGCGAGAACATGGTGGTATCCTCGGCGACCTCGTAATAGTAAAGGGCGAATTTCTTTTCGCCTTTCCACCAGGCATCGAGGGTAAGCAGGGAGACGGCCCGATGGTCGCGATGACGGTCGATGGGCCACTGGGTGAACACCACGTCGGGGCTTTCCGCCTCGAGCACGCGAGCGAAAGCCGCATAGTGCGAGGCATCGATCATCGCGCGACCGTCGTACTGGCCGGCGAAAGCGGTACGGGCCTTCAGGATTTGACAAGCCTTCCCGGCTTCGGCGGTGCGGATCGCGGCACAGCGCCCGAGGCTCGCTCCTCCGCAATAGCCCTCGCCGCGATTCAGGTACAGCAGGACCACCTCATGGCCGAGCTCGGTATAGCGCGCGACTGTCCCGGCGCAGCCGCATTCCGGATCGCCCGGATGACCGCCCGCGACGATTACCTTGAGGGCGGGCGTGGAGGATCTTGCCAGGAGCGGCAAAGCGGTGGCGGAAGCGAGCAGGCTGCGGCGTGAGATCATGGGCACGGACGGATTGTAATACAAATGGCCGGACGAATCGCCCGGAATGCGATCGCGTTGATCTTGTGGACGGTGTCCGCGGCGGCTCAAGTGGCGCCGCCCGCGCCGGAAGCGGAGATTCGCGGGGTTACCGATCCTTTGCGATAGCGCGCGCCTTATTGCGGGTCGATCACGGCCTCGATGATTTCCAGCCGGCGCTTGGGACTTTCGCCCTGGGCTTCTTCCTTCTCGAAGGTGTCGAGGACTTCCATGCCCGCCACGATCCGGCCGAACGCGGAGTACTTTCCGTCGAGGTGCGGCGCGGGGCCGAGCATCAGGAAGAAAGAGGTGCTGGCCGAATCCGGATCGTCGGCGCGCGCCATGCTGACGATACCGCGCACGTGCTTCACGTCGTCGCGGAACTCGCCTTTGAGCGTGCGCACCCAGCGGTCGGCCGGGTGAGCGGCGCCGCTGGGGCGCGTGTTGCCCATGCCGCCCTGCACTACGAAATCCTTCACCATGCGATGGAACGCCGTGCCGTTGAACCAGCCGGTGGCGGTGAGCTTGAGGAAATTGCGCACGTGGTTGGGCGCCCAGTCCGGCTCCATCTTGATCTTGATGGCGCCGAGCGTGGTCTTCATCGTGACCGTGCGGCGCAGTTCGTCGAGCGTGGCGGTGACGAACGGCTCCACCTTCTTCTTCTCGATGGTCACCTTGAGGATGCGCACCGGCTTCTCGGCGAAGCCGTCGGCGGCGCTGTTGGGCGATTGCGAGATCTTCTCCACCACGTCCATGCCTTCGTTGACGCGCCCGAAGGCGGAGAACTTGCCGTCCAGCGGCGGCTGCGGCGAGATGCACACAAAGAACTGAGCGCCGTCGCTATCCGGCTTGCCGGGAATGCTGACCGTGGAGACGACGCCGCGCTCGTGCTTGAGGTCGCTGAATTCGCCGGCCAGTTGATTGAGCCCGCCCGAGCCCCACAGCTTGCGCGGCGTCTTGTCATCCTTGAGCAGCGGATCGCCGCCCTGGATGATGCCGTAGGACACCACGCGATGGAAGGCGCTGCCGTCGTAGAATCCCTGTCGGGCGAGCGTCAGGAAGTGCTCCACGTGTTTGGGCGCTTTGTCGGGAGCGAATTCGAAGCGGAAGGTGCCGAGGTCGGTGGTGACGACGGCTTCCAGATCGTTGGCGGGTTGCCCCAGCGCGGCGGCCATCGGGCAGAGGAGAAGGGCGAATAGACGGGGTCGCATCGTTTCTATCGTAACTGCTACAACGCGGACCAGGCGGTCCGCCCCACCATTCCACCTTGCGCCGCTACTTACACGCCACCGTCGACCGGGCGATTTTTGTGGAGTCGCTCTCGGAGACGGCTTTCAGGGTGACGGCGCCCGCGGGCGCGTAAACCGGGACTTGCTGCGATTCGCCGGCCTTCACGGCGGCCAGTGCGCTCACCAATTGCCCGGAGCCCTGCGTCACGGAGAGGCGGTAGACATCGTAGCCGGCCGCGCCGGTATTGGTGAGGGTGACGGCGCAGGACTGGCCGACCGTCAACGCCACGCCGCGCGCTGCCGGGCCGGCGCCGTCCAGCGAGCGCACACCAACCGTGTAGCTGAGGATGCCGTGCGCGTCCTTGTGGACGTCGACCACGTAAAAGTGCAGGCGGTTGGGGGTGTCCTCCCACTCGTACTGGCTGCCGGAATTCAGGCCCGCGTGGAAAAGGGCGTCGTTCAGTTGCCGGTAATCGGCGATGGTCCGCATCACCGGCTCGCCGTTGGGGCGCTTGAAATCTTCCATGCGGATATCCTCCGGATGCGCGTCGATCACCCAGGTGAAGCAGTTGTACCCGCAGGTGTTGCCTTCGGTGTTCTTGTTCTTGGCGAGGAGCACGCCGTTATCGGGCGTGAAGGAATCGCTTCCGATGCGCTGCACCACTTCGACGGAGTAGAAATTATAGACCGGCTGGCCGGCGGAGAGCGGGTTGGCATTCCTGTCGTCGGCGGGCGTGCGATCCTGGGGCGCGTCGCCATCCAGCGTCACCACAATTCCGGCGACGGCATCGGGCCCCGGTTCCACCGCACGGGCCGTGACCTTCGCCACCGCGACCCCGTCCGAGGCCAGGCCGCTTCGCGTGAGCTTGAGCACGGCGGAATCCGGAAGGAAACCGAAGCGGATCTTGCTGCGCAGCATCAGGCCCGCGGGCATGGAAGCGCCTTCGGCGGCGGGCACCACCCAGCGGCGATGCGGGCCGCCGGGACCGTTAAACGAACCGCGGTCCATGATGTCCCAGGGGCCGGAACCGACGCGGCGGTAGGGCGCGGCATACGGGTTATTGTTGTTGTCGCCCACCTTGAAGGCGAAATGGACAATTTCGTGGGTGAGCGTGCCGGAACTCTCGCCCTGGCGCACGCTGGAGAGACCCCATTGCATCTGGCCGGCCTTCCAACTGGTCCAGGGGGCGTAGCGGGTGACCACCCAGCGCGGCTTGGACTTGTCGGGGTTGCCCCACTCGGGCGGAATATCTTCCCGGGTCTGAAACTTCATCTCGCCGAACTCCTGCCAGACGCTGGTTTCGTCGTAGCCGGCGTAGATCCGGATGACGATATCGTACTGGGACTTGACGTCGCCGGCATCGGCGCGCCACAGTGCATCGGCATCGGGTTCGATCCGGCCGTCGGCGGTGAATCCGCCGGGAACGCCGTCCTTCTGGCCCCACTCGTTGAGACCATACTGGAAGAGATTCTTCGGCATGCGGTAGGGGCCGAAGGCATCGATCTTGCCGATGCCGACCTGCCCGCGCGATTGCTCCATCCAGTAACCGTTGATGGTGTGGCCGTGGTTGAGTGGGCCGGGCGTGTTATAGAAATCGGCGTAGAACCGCGGCACCTGCGGGCGCGGAACGGCGTCGATCTGCGGATTGCCGAAGAGATCGGAGTGCTTGGGCAGGGTGATGACGAAAGGCTGGTCGGGGAAATCGACGGCCACGAGAGCGACTTTGAAATTCTTCTTCGAGGGGACCAGCGAAGGGTCGGCCCAATCCACGCCGGGGATGGGTTGATAGTCGGCCCAGGTCATGGTCTGCTGATCCTGCACACGCGCGGGATCGATGGGGGCCGCGGTTTGTGCGAACGCACACGCGGCAAAGAGCAGGCACGGAAAGTATCGGGCGATCACAGGCTCATCATATCGGATGGTGTCGGTGATAATGGAGAGGCGAGGAGACGCAATGAACTGGAGCGCGATCGGAGCGGTTTTTCTGGCGCTGGCGGTAGGGTTGGGCGCTTTCGGAGCGCACGGCTTAAAAGACCGGCTGGATGCCTATTCCCTGGGGATCTGGGAGAAGGCCGTGTTCTACCATTTCATTCACTCCCTCGGAGTGCTGGTGGTCTCCATGCTGCCGCGCACGGGGACGTTTCCGCTGAACGGCGCGTCGTCGGTCTGCTGGTTGCTGATCGCCGGCATACTCATCTTTTCGGGCAGCCTGTACACGCTGGCGCTTTCCGGCGTGCGGTCGATGGGCGCGATCACGCCGATCGGCGGCGTGTGCTTCATCGCGGCCTGGCTGCTGCTGGCGTACTACTTCATCGTACAAAGGGTGTGAATCGAATGAACCATCCGCAGGTGGATCTGGCCGCCATGGCGCGGCAGGAGATGATGGAGCGCGGCTTCGAACCGGACCTTCCGGCCGCGGCAACGGAGCAGGCCGCAACCGCGCGGCAGACGGCGGAGCCGGGCTTGCCGGACCTGACCGCGCTGCTCTGGTCTTCGCTGGATAACGACGACTCGCGCGATCTGGATCAGATCGAGTGGGCGGAGCGCGCGGCGGGCGGGATCCGCGTGCTGGTGGGAATCGCGGACGTAGATAGCGCGGTGGCCAAGGGCACGCCGGTGGACCTTCACGCGGCGACGGAGACCACCACGGTCTACGCGGGGATTCGCACGTTCCCCATGCTGCCGGAACGGCTCTCCACGGACCAGACCTCGCTTAACGAAGGCGCGGACCGGGTGGCGGTGGTCGTCGAAATGACGGTGTCGGCGGATGGATCGATTGGAGCCAACCGCATCTACCGGGCGCTGGTCCGCAACGTCGCGCAGTTGACATACAGTGCGGTGGGCGCGTGGCTGGAGGGCAAGGCGGCGATGCCGGCCAAGGTGGCAGCGTCCGCGCCATTGGCGGCGCAGTTGCAGTTGCAGAACGAGGCGGCGCACCTGTTGCGCGCGGCGCGTGACCGGATGGGTGCGCTGACCTTCGACCGCGCCGAGTTGCAGGCGGTAGTGGACAACGGCAAGGTGCAAAGCGTGGAAGGGCGGCGGGCGAACACGGCGTCGCGGCTGATCGAAGATTTCATGATCGGCGCCAACGAGGTGATGGCCCTGACGCTGCGCGACGCGGGAGTGGCGTCGATCCGGCGCATCGTGAAGACGCCGGAACGCTGGCCGCGCATGGTGGAACTGGCAGCGCACTCGGGCGACCATCTGCCCGCGGAAGCCGACCCGGCGGCGCTGAATGCGTTCCTCGTGCGGCGCAGGCAGGCGGACCCCGTGCACTTCGCGGACCTGTCGCTTTCCGTGCTGAAGTTGATGGGTCCGGGCGAGTATGTGGCGGCGCGTCCGGGAGCGGAGGCGGAGGGACACTTTGGCCTGGCGGCCCACGATTACACCCATTCCACGGCGCCCAATCGCCGCTACGCCGACCTGGTGACGCAGCGCTTGCTCAAGGCGCTTTTGGCGCACCAACCCGCGCCCTATACGGACGAGGAACTGGATGTGGTGGCAAGCAACTGCACGCTGAAGGAAGACGCCGCGCGCAAGGTGCAACGCGACATGATGAAGCGGATGGCGGCGGTGGCGCTGGCCGATCGGGTGGGCCAGAAGTTCGCGGCGGTGGTGACCGGCGTGACGCCGAAGGGCGTGTTCGTGCGCATCAGCGAGCCTCCGGTGGAAGGGCGCTTGATGCGCGGCGAGCGCGGCGTGGACGTGGGCGACCAGATTCAGGTCACCCTGCTGAGCACCGATGCCGAGCGCGGGTTCATCGATTTCGGGAGATAGCTTGCCATGACACCATCACCGGACGGAAGGATTACCATGTTGCGCCACACGGTGGCCACGCTGGCGTATCGCGGCGGCAAAGCGCTGCGCGGCGCGCCGGCGGAGTTTGCGAGCTACGGGTCGCGTACGCCCGGGCAGATTCTGGCGCACGTTTGCGATCTGTTCGATTGGGCGCTGACGATTGCGGACGGGAAGGAGGCGTGGCACAATGGACAACCGCAGGCGTGGGATGCGGATATCGCGCGGTTCTTTGCGGGACTGGAGGCATTCGACCGCAGGCTGGCCAGCGGCGTTCCGCTGGCCGTCGAGCCCGAGCGCCTGTTTCAGGGACCGGTGGCGGATGCGCTGACCCACGTAGGACAGATCGCGATGCTGCGCCGCATGGCGGGCTGCGCGATGGGCGGCGAGAATTATTTCGTGGCGAAGGTCGAGACAGGGCGCGTGGGAGCGGACCAGGCAGCCCCGGTGCAGGTGTTCTGACTAAGCCCGAAAACATCTAGCCGCCGATGAACGCCGATGAACGCCGATAGGCATTTTGAGGTTCATCGGCGTTTATCGGCGTTCATCGGCGGCTAACATCACTGATTGTAAACCACCCCGCCCTTCATCACGAATTTCACTTTGCGCAGGGCCGCGATGTCCTTGGCTGGGTCGCCATCGACCGCGATCAGGTCGGCGAACATGCCGGGCTTCACCTGGCCGATCTCCATGTGGAGCACGCGTCCCGCAATCGAGGTGGCGGATTTCAGAGCGTCGATAGGCGCCATGCCGTACTCCACCATCATCTCGA
>JADGNS010001055.1 GCA_017883355.1 Candidatus Solibacter sp. | reverse complement strand
CGGCGGCATCGGCGGCGACCTGTTCGTCATCTACTACGAGGCCAGGACCGGCAAGCTCACCGGCATCAACGCCAGCGGGTGGGCGCCCCAGGGCCTCTCCATCGAACTGCTGAAGGCCGCGGGCAACACCACCATGCCGCTACTCGGGATTCACACGGTCACCGTGCCGGGGTGCGTCGATGGATGGGCGAAGTTGCACCAGAAGTTCGGCAAACTGCCCTGGAAGGATCTCTTCGCCCCGGCGATTTACTACGCGAAGAACGGTTACCCGGTGACCGAGATCATTCACGAGACGTGGCACGAGGAGACGGCCAAACTCGCCGCGGATGCCAACGCCCGGCGCGTTTACCTGAAGAACGGTGAATCGCCCAAGCTGGGCGAAATCTTCCGTAACCCGGAACTCGGCGCGGCGATGGAATTGATCGCGAACCAGGGGCCGGCGGCATTCTACAAGGGCGCCATCGCCCAGGCGATTCTGAAAACCAGCCAGCGGCTGGGCGGCAAGATGTCGGCCGCCGACTTAAGCGAATTCGCGAGCGAGTGGGTCGCTCCCATCTCCACCGAGTATCGCGGCTGGAAGGTCTACGAGTTGCCGCCCAACGGTCAGGGAGTCGGCCCGCTCGAGATGCTGAACATCCTGGCGCAATTTCCGCTGGGCAGCTACCCTCCGCGCGGCGTCGAGGAACTGCACGCGCAGATCGAGGCGCAGAAGTTGACGTTTGCCGACCTGCACCGCTACCTGGCCGATCCACGCATGGCCAAGGTGCCCGTCGAAGGCCTGATTTCGCCGGCATACGCGCGGGAGCGCTCCAAGCTGATCGATCGCGATCGCGCACGCTGCGAGGAATCGCCGGGGAAGCCGGAGAGCATGGCGGGGAACACGTTGTACCTCTCCGTGGTGGATCGCGAAGGCAACATCGCATCCCTGATTCAGAGCGTGTACCAGCACTTCGGGTCCGGCATCGTGGTGGACGGTTACGGGTTCGCGCTGCAGAATCGCGGGGCGCTGTTCGAACTGGATACGGCGCATCCCAACGCGCTGGCCCCACGCAAGCGGCCGTACCACACCATCATTCCCGCATTCATGGAGAAGGGCGACGTGCACATCGGGTTCGGCATCATGGGCGGGCTGAACCAGACGCCGGCGCACGCACAGTTCGTCAGCAACGTGGTGGATCACGGAATGAATATCCAGATGGCGCTGGAGGCGCCGCGCTTCACCAAACTCAAGTTCGGCGGGTGCGACGTGCTGGTGGAGAATCGCGTGCCGAAACAGGTCCGCGACGCGCTAGGGGCCAAGGGGCACGAGGTGACGGTGACCGGGGATTTCTCCAACCAGATGGGCGGCGGCCAGGCCGTGATCTACAACTCCGCCACGGGCGTGAAGTACGGAGCGAGCGACCCGCGGAAGGATGGCGCGGCGGTGCCGGAGCCGCATCCGTATTTCAAAAACTAAGGGGCAAGCCCCCCGGCTTGCCCCTTGAGTGCAGGCGCTTAACCCAGCGTTTTCCAAATCTTCCACAGGAGAAACAGCATCCCGGCCAGAAATCCCAGACCGGCTTGAAATTCCTGGTTCTTAAGATACAGCCCGATGCGAAAAGGATTCGAATTATTTTCGCGGGTTTGGGCGGGGCGTGGTGCCAGGCGCGGAATGAGGGCCGGCACACGTTCGGCGTACTCCGCGTACTCCGGGAAAATCTTGCGCAGGTGCTGTTCCTCGTTCTGGATCACCGGCAGATAGACCAGCAGGAAAACCGCGGTGAACAGCACGGCGAGACCGATACTGCGCGAGGCCACCGCCAGACCCGCCGCCACCAGCAGCGTGCCGATGTACAGCGGATTGCGCGTGTAGGCGTACGGCCCGCCGGTGGCGAGTTGCTGGTTCTTCGCCAGGCATCCGGCCGCCCAGGCGCGCAGGGCGAGGCCGAGCAGCGAGAGCGGGACTCCAATGGCCATGGATAGCGGCGTGGGACGCGAAAACCAGGCGAACACGATCACGATCAGGAATCCGCTGGGCACGCGGAGGCGCGCCACGGCGTCGGCGTAGGGTTTGGGGAAAGGGATCATTCGGCCAGGCTTCCCGCGGGACGGCGGCGCGCGCCGATGATGGCGCGTAGCACTTCGAAAACTTCGTCGGGAGAGATGTTCCGCATGCTGGGGTCGATGGCGGCGCCGCGCTTGTACGTGGTAGCGGCGGCCGGAGTACGCAGGACGCGGAGCGAATCGCCATAAGGGCCGTTGCGCGCCGGGTCGGTGGGCCCGAAGATGGCGACACCGGGTTTGGCGAGCGCACTGGCGAGGTGGAGCGGCCCGCTATCCACGCCGACGATGGCGGCGGCACGGCGTGTGGCGTAGATCAATCCGGGCAGGCTTCCATAGTGCGGAATGGCGGGTTCGGCGGCGGCAAAGTCCGCGCCCGGCGGGCCGTCGAGCACCAGCGGGATGCCGAGTTCGTGGCGCAGGCGGGCGGCGAGAGCGCGATAGTGGTCCATCGGCCACTGCTTGGATGCCCATCCGGCCAACGGCGAGGCGAGCACGAAATCGCCGGGCGGCAGGTCGCCCTCGGGCCGGCCCGGGGGCAGTGGGAACAGACGCGGCGCCGCCTCGTTTCCGCTGCCGCCGCACGCCGCGGCCAATTCCAGATTCCGGTCCACCACGTGCGCGGCGCGGCTCAACGTTTTGTGGGAGTAGAACAACGCCGCCAGGCGCTCGCGGACCTGCGATTGATGAAAGCCGAAGAGG
>JADGNS010001054.1 GCA_017883355.1 Candidatus Solibacter sp. | reverse complement strand
CTGCTGCAGGCCATCCAGAGCCACTATCGCTACCTTCCCGACGAGGCCTTGCACCGCCTGTGCGAGTTGACCGAAATCACGCCCGCGGAAGTGGCGGGTACTTCGTCCTTCTACGGCCAGTTCCGCCGCTCTCCGGTGGGCAAGCACGTCGTCCGCGTTTGCCACGGGACCGCCTGTCACGTGGCTGGCGCGCGCCAGATCACCGAAGAGTTGCGACGCCATCTCAGAATTCCGGAGGGCGCCGACACGGACGCCGAGCGCCTGTTCACGGTGGACGAAGTGGCCTGCCTGGGCTGCTGTAGCCTGGCGCCGGTGCTCACCGTGGATGGCCATACCTCCGGCAGACTGACGCCCGTCACTGCATGCGACGCCCTCGCGCCCCTGCGGGAGGCGGAGCCCGCATGACCTCGGCCGCCGTCGAAATCCGGATCGGGCTGGGCTCCTGCGGCGTGGCCAGCGGAGGCGAGCCGGTGCGCACCGCGCTACAGCAGGCCGCCGGCGCGCGCGCCACAATCAAGACCGTCGGCTGCAACGGCATGTGCCATTGCGAGCCCATGGTGGAAGTGGTCGAGCCTGGCGGCCGCGTCACGCTCTACGGCAACGTGACCCCCGAGAGCGCCCGACAGATCGTCCGCCACCACACGCGTAACGCCTGGATGCACAAGGCTCCGCCTTGTGCATCCGAGCGCAAGCTCGGACAGCAACGCATCGTACTCGAAAACTGCGGCGAGATCGACCCGCTGAACATTGACGACTACCTGGCGCGCGCGGGCTACCTGGCGCTGGCGAAGTGCCGGGAACTGCCGCCCGAAGACGTCATCGCCGCCATCACCAACTCGGGCCTGCGCGGGCGTGGCGGCGCGGGCTTTCCCACCGGCATCAAGTGGAAGCTCGGGCGGGCCAGCGCCGATCCGGTGAAGTACGTCATCTGCAACGGCGATGAAGGCGACCCCGGCGCGTTCATGGACCGCCTGGTGCTGGAGAGCGACCCGCACCGCGTGCTGGAGGGCCTCGCCATCGCGGCCCATGCGATAGGCGCCACCCAAGGGTACCTGTACATTCGCGCGGAATATCCGCTCGCCGTTCGCCACATCCGCGCCGCCATCGTGCAGGCCGCGGAGCGCGGCTTGCTGGGCCCGTTGCAACTGGAGGTCCGCGAAGGTGCGGGCGCCTTCGTGTGTGGCGAAGAGACCGCGCTGATCCAATCGCTCGAAGGCAAGCGCGGCATGCCCAAACTGCGGCCGCCATACCCGGTGGAGCGCGGCTTTCGCGGCAAGCCCACCATCATCAACAATGTCGAGACGCTGGCCTGTGTGCCGTGGATCCTGCGCCACGGCGCCGAAGCCTTCGCCGCGTTCGGGACCAAGACCAGCCGCGGCACCAAAGTCTTTGCACTGGCCGGCAAGATCAATCGCGGTGGCCTGATCGAAGTCCCCATGGGCATCACGATTCGCGAAGTGGTGGAGGAGATCGGCGGCGGCATCAAACAGGGCCGGCAGTTCAAAGCCGTGCAACTCGGCGGTCCCAGCGGCGGCTGCATCCCGGCACGCCTGGCCGATACGCCCATCGACTACGATGCTTTGGCGAAGACCGGCGCCATCATGGGCTCGGGCGGCCTGGTGGTGCTGGACGAGCGCGATTGCATGGTGGATATCGCGCGCTTCTTCCTCAAATTCACCCAGGCGGAATCCTGCGGCAAGTGTACTTTCTGCCGCGTCGGCACCAAGCGGATGCTGGAGATTCTCGAACGCCTGTGCGCGGGCCAAGGGCGGCGCGACGACCTGGAGAAACTCGCCACCCTGGCCGACTATGTCAGCCGCGGCAGTCTCTGCGGCCTCGGGCAGACCGCGCCCAACCCGGTGCTGACCACGCTGCGATACTTCCGCGAAGAGTACGAGGCCCACCTGGAAGGCCGTTGCCCCGCCGGCCGCTGCCCGGCCCTGATCCGCTACCGCGTCACCGCCAACTGCATCGGATGCACGCTGTGCGCGCAAGCCTGCCCGGTGGCCGCCATTGCGTACCGCCCGTATGAAAGGCACGAGGTGGACGAAAGCCTCTGCACCCGCTGCGACATGTGCCGCCAGGCGTGCCAGGACGATGCCATCGAGGTGGTAAGCCCATGATTGCCGGCACAAATTGTGGGGCAGCCAATCCTGGCTGGGGTCCCCTCTGGGGACGGCTTTCAGCCGGCGCCTCTCGGGCACGAAGACCCGCGCACGGGCCGAAAGAGCCGCCTGAAAGGCGGCTGCAGGCAAGATTGCCTGCCCCACAAGTTGAGCTACCGGAGCCGCACCCATGATCACCCTGACCATCGACGGCCGGCGGGTCACAGTGGAGCCGGGGACTACCGTGCTCGACGCCGCCAAATGGCTCGGCATCCGCATCCCCACCATGTGCCACGTGCCGGGCATCGAGGCCGCCGCGTCCTGCTTCGTGTGCGCCGTGCAGATTGAAGGCCGGCGCACGCTTTCGCCCTCCTGCGCCATGCCGGTGGCCGAGGGCATGGTGGTCGCTACGGATAGCGAAGACGTCCGCGCCACGCGCAAAATGGCGCTGGAGTTGTTGCTCAGCGACCACGCCGGCGAGTGCGTGGCGCCCTGCGCCGCAAAGTGCCCGGCCGGTCTGGATATCCCGGGGTTCGTCAATGGCATCGCCACGGGGGACACGCGCCACGCCATGCAGGTGATTGCCGACCATCTGGCGCTGCCCGGCTCGCTGGGGCGCATTTGCCCGCGCCTCTGCGAA
>JADGNS010001053.1 GCA_017883355.1 Candidatus Solibacter sp. | reverse complement strand
GTTCTCGAGCATGCGGACGTAATGCTCGTGGTAGAACCTGTCGCTTGGATTGGGGAAGGTAAAGTCGCTCTTGAAGCGGCCGATCCGCCACGCGATTCGGTCCAACTGCGGCGAGATCGCGACCACCGTATCGAGGTACCTCACCGACAGGAGGAGCACACCCGACGGCGCGACCTGGAGCGAGTTCGCGTGCATCCACTCTTCGCTCTGGAGCGATTTTCCGGCGCAAGGGAACGCGCTGGTGAGATCGGAGCTGTTGCCCGGATCGGTATTCGATGCATTCGTTCTCTCGGTCAACGGATCGAGGAAGTTGAAGGGGTCCCACACGATCTGGTCGGTTCCCGCCGCGGGGTTCCAGCGGAGAATGCTGCTCCCGGCCTGCAACCGCTTGCCCTGCGAAGCCTGCCCGGCGTCGAAGAACGGGTCCTTGAAGACGCGGCCAAGGTGGAGGACCGTGCCGCGGACACCGTCCGCGCCGGGGAGGAGATGTTCATGCCAATCGTTTCCGCGTCCCCAGATCCATCCGGCTGTGCCCGGCGAGGCCGCCGGCGGCGTCACGCTGCAATCGGGCGGGCTCTCGGCAAGAAGGGTTCCGTCAGGCGTGATCGCACGGTAGAAAGTGTCCAAGGCCGTAGGACCTCCCGTGCCTGCGTCCCCAAAGAGGAAATCCCCGTTGCGCTGCCGAACGATCGATCCCACCGTGTCGACTTGCAGTACCCCGGACGCGTTGCTCGGAGCGTTACTGTCGTACCAGACGATCTGCGGCGCATCGGAGGAGTGGAGGTCTAAGCCCACCCAACCGCGGAAGCCCACCTGGTTGTCCTGCACAATGACGAGCGGCGCCGTGGTGCGCCCGGTGAGCGCGTAGGTGTTCGTCGACAAGGGCGCTGGAAGCGGGCCGGTCGTGAAGCTGCCGCCCGCGGTTCCCGCCGGAGCGCCATCGCGGTCGAATGCGTTCACGGTATAGGCGTAGGTCCGGTTTGCCCTCAGCCGCCCGATGGTGATCGTGGTCGAGCCGGTGGAGGAGACCTGGGTGAGGCGGGAAACCAGGGTGTCGACGCCTGTGGTCTGGTAGGTGATCGAGACGCGCTCCACGCTGGCGCCGGTTGTCACCTGAACATCGACAAGCAGCGAATTGTTCGGCCTCACCGTGGCGCTTGTGCTCAAGATATTCGCCGAGTCAAGGCTACCCGCCAGCAGCGTGGCTGCCGCAGCGGCCGCAACGCGAATCAGCGAGCCTCTACGTCTCGACAGGTTATGCAGCCCTTGCATCGTAATCCCTCCTGGTGGCGCAGGTTTTGAGTCAGATTGGCATGGGCTGCCGCGGAAGGTCAATCCAAGGGCGGTGCCTTTTGTGTTCCCCTGCTATTCCCGCCTAAGCCGCCGGAAACCAAAGCCTTATCGAGAAATGTGAAAGGCGATGTATACTCGATCTACCAGGAGCGAGTATGTCCGCGAATGGCCGCCCGATGCGCTTTGGTGTATTCGAAGTCGACCTGCACACGGGCGAACTGCGTAAGCAGGGTCTGAGGATCAAACTCCGCGACCAGCCTTTCCAAATTCTCCTGCTCCTGCTGGCTCACCCTGGCGAAGTTGTATCTCGCGACGAACTCCAGAAGCAGCTCTGGCCGGCCGACACGTTTGTCGATTTCGATCGTGGTCTCAACAAGGCAGTCAATCACCTCCGCGATGCCTTGGGCGACTCGGCGGAAAGCCCCCGCTTCATCGAAACGTTACCGAAGCGCGGCTATCGGTTCATCGCGCCAGTCGACGCCGGTCACCCCAACGGCCACCCCCTCGAACCAATCCAGGAGGCACAGCACGCACTGGCGGAACAGCGGGAGCCTTGGGCGCCCGCCCAACCACCGGGCGCACGTGAGGAAGCCCGCGGCTTAAAGCGGAAACTTCCGGCTGGGCTTCCGTGGATGATCGCAGGTCTTTCGGCTGTAGTTGCGGTAATCCCGGTGGTGCTGCTATGGCGCACCACGCTGCCGGCGGATCGGCCCATGATGCGCTTCAGCGTTGACCTGGGGCCCGAAGCAATCCGGGGACGGGCAGACAGTGGCGAATTGTTCAACCCGATCCTCTCACCTGACGGAACGCGCGTGGTTTTCCCCGCGAAGGACGCGGATGGCAGTGGACAACTGGCGATGCGCCGGCTCGACCAGTCCAACGTCACAATACTCGCAGGTACCGAAGGAGCGTTCGATCCTTTTTTTTCTCCGGATGGTCAGTGGATCGGATTCTTCGCGGGCCAGAAGTTGAAGAAGACCCCTCTGCAGGGTGGCGGGGTCGTTTCGTTGTGCGATACCGCCGGCCTGGAGCGCGGCGCCTCCTGGGGAGAGGACGGCACGATCATTGCCAATCTGGATGGCTACCATCTGTTCCGCGTGCCCGCGGCCGGGGGTGAACCGCAAGTCATCGGCAAGCCGGAGCAGCACGGCGAGCGGACCTGGCGTTGGCCGCAGGTTCTGCCCGGGGGTGAGAACGTTATGTTCACCGGCCTCGTGGCAGCTTCCGGCGCCGCTTTCAATAGCGCCAATATCGAAGTCCTTTCGCTCAAGTCGGGACGGGTCAAGGTGGTTCGGCGCGGCGGTTACCTTGGACGTTATCTACCAAGCGGTCACCTCATCTATTTCCGTCTGGGAACGCTTTACGGCATACCGTTCGACCTCGGGCGGCTGGAGACACACGGCGCGCCGGCGCCGTTGCTTGATGACCTCGCCGATTCGGAAGGCGCCGCGTC
>JADGNS010001052.1 GCA_017883355.1 Candidatus Solibacter sp. | reverse complement strand
GCGAGATCGCCGAAGTTGCCCTCTTGTTGGCCGGCGATGGCGGATCTTACCTGACCGGCCAGACCCTGGTCGTCGATGGCGGACGGCTATTGCCCTGACCTGACGCCGTCACTTCGGCTCGACGGCGATCACCCACAGATCCGTGTCACCCAGGTTCTGCCCGATGTGAGTGGTGCCGCGCCGCCACGCCGTCTCGCCGGTGGTTAACGTGGACGGCTCTTCCCTCCCGTCCGGAAACAAGTGTCTCAGCACCGCTCCCGAAAGGCAGATCACCACGCGGTCATGATGCGTATGTTGCGGCTCGTTGGTGTGGGCCGGAATCCGAATGTCGTAGGCGCGCGTATACTTATTCTCCAGAAGCAGCTTATAGTGCGGCGCGAGGCCGGTCTTGCCCCAGGTCTCCGAGCCGCCGGCGCCCAGAAAGTCGACGCGCACGTAGTGAATCTCGCTCGATCCCGGGTTGCGAATGGCGCGCGGCCCGGCGGGCGCGAAGCGAGTCTCCCCGCGCTGTACGGAAAGCGTCAAGGGCTTGCCTCCGGCGGGCGTCACGGCCAGCGTGCCCGCCTGAAAGTACACGGTCACGCTCGGCAGGTTCCCGGATACGTTCTCCGTCTCGCCCGGCCGCAAAACCGTTTCCGTGACGGAGACCTTCTCGTTGCGAACCTTCTCCTGCGCTTTGGGCGCGGCAGTGGCGGTCTGCTGCGGAGGCGCGGCCTGCAATCCCCAGACCATCAGGAACAGCAGCGTGCGGCAAAGTGGCATTCGCATATGCTTATCCCTTCTTGAGCGCTTCCAGTACCCGCGCCGGGGTCATCGGCAACTGCCGCAGCCGGACGCCCGCCGCATCGAAGATGGCGTTGGCGATTACCGCACCCATGGTAATGATGGGCGGTTCGCCGGCTCCCAACGCCGGCGAGCCGGGGTTGTCGATGAGAATCGTCTCCACCTTGGGCATCCAGGAAAAGCGCGGGATCTGGTAGCTGTCGAAATTGCGGTCCAGCACTTCTCCGTCCTTGAAGTGCACTTCCTCCGTCAGCGCGTAACCAAGTCCCATGGCGATGCAGCCTTCCATCTGCTGCCGGAGTCCGTCGGGATTGACCACCAGGCCCACGTCCACCGCACAGACCACTCGTTTCACCTGCACGTGGCCGGTCTTGGGGTCCACCACAACGTCCGCCATGGTGGCGGCATACGCGTTGGAGTAGATTCCGCAGGCGATTCCTGCGCCGCGCCCGCTGGGCGCCTTTCCGGCCTTCCAGGCGAACTGTTTGGCAACCGCCTCCAGCACGCGACGCATGCGGGCGTCGGAGAGGTGCTTCAGGCGGAACTCCAGCGGGTCCATGCCGGCTTTGGCCGCCAGTACATCCATGTGCGATTCGCGAGCGAAGGTATTGGTGTTGACCGAAGGCGCACGCCACGGGCCCACCGCGGACAGGTGCATGCCGGGAGGATTCCCGCCCTGCCATCCGCCGGAGGAGAGCGTGCGCTGGTGCGGGATATCGTAATAGGTCTTCGCCTCGCGCTCGCCCGCGCCCCAGACACTGTAGTCCCACAGCGCGATCTTTCCGGCACTGCTCAGGCCCGCGCGGATCTTCACTACCGCCGCCGGCCGGAAGGTGTCGTAAAAGAATTCTTCCGCGCGGTTCCACACCACCTGTACCGGCTTGCCGGTGGCCTTCGCCAGCCGCGCCGCCTCCACTGCCTGTCCGGCGGAGCTCTTCCCGCCGAACCCGCCGCCCACATAGGACGTGATGATACGCACGTTTTGCGGGGGGAAGCCGAGGGCCTGCGCTACCTGTGTCCGCACCGAAAACGGCGCCTGCGTGCTGGCCCACACCGTGGCTTTGCCGTTCTCCACGACGGCCGTGGCCGAATGCGTTTCCATCGGCGCGTGCGCCACGTAGCTATTGAGGTAAGTCTCTTCCGCCACAGTCGACGAGGCTTTCTCCCCTTCGGCGAGGTTCCCGCCGGCGCCTACATTCTGCAACGGCGGCGCGGTCTTTAACAAGTGGTCGAAGATGGTCTTGTCGTCCATCGTCGGCAGCGGCCGCTCGAACTGCGCCTTCACCAGTCCCAACGCTTTGTCGGCGAGGTCGGGCCGAGCGTGCAGCACGGCGATCAGTTCGCCGTCTCTGACCACGCGCGCGCCGGCCTTTTCCGCGGCGCTCGTGTCGGCCTCCTTCAACTTCGCGCCGTGCGCCGGCGGGCGTACCATCCGGGCGTGCAGCATTCCCGTAAACATGAAATCGCCGCAGTACTTCGCTTTGCCGGTGACCTTCTCCAGCGCGTCCTTGCGCGGCGCCGCGTGGCCCACAACGGTGTATGCCGTAACTGGCTTTGCCGCCACGCCCTCAATGTGACGTTCGATGCGCTTTCCCTGCACCAGTTGCCCGTAGGTCACGCTCTTGCCGGGCGTGGCGGAGTCCGTAACTACGCCGCCCTTTACCTGCAACCGCGCCGGCGGCGCCTGTAGTTGCTCGGCCGCCATCTGCAAGAGGATGGCTTTCGCCTCCGCGCCCGCGCCGCGCAACGCCGGGCCGAAATTGCGCACGTTCATCGAACCGAACGTGCCCATGTCGTACGGGCACAATTCGGTATCGCCCAGCACCATGTCCACCGAGGCGTACGCCACGTCGAGTTCTTCCGCGAGGATCTGGGCCAGCACCGTCATCGCGCCCTGTCCCAGTTCCACCTTCCCGGAAAAGCAGGTGACTCGCCCGTCCGGGCCGATTCGCAAATAAGCGTTG
>JADGNS010000116.1 GCA_017883355.1 Candidatus Solibacter sp. | reverse complement strand
ACGTTGAGCGAATCGTTGACGGTGAGGCGCGTGGTGCTGAGCACGAGGTTCACGGAGACAGCCTTGGTTTTGGAGTTCCAGTTGGCGAACAGGTTGCCGGCGTCGATGGAGCCCAACCCGGTGGCGAGGTCGTAGCCGGAGGCGGCGGCGTAGCCGTACTTGCCGGTCAGGCAGTCGGGACTGCCGAGCGTGCAGGGCACGAGGTTGTCGCCGGCCGCGATATCGTGGAACGCGGCGGGGGCACCCTGCGAGAGGCGGTAGAGTTGCGGATTCACGTTGCCGAGTCCGGGTTTCGCCTGGAATCCGTTGAGCACCTGGTATTGATTGAGCAGGGTGAGGATTCCGGCCATCGTCGGCGAGGACGCCGACGTGCCGCTGACCGCGGTCAGCCCGCCGTGGTAGGTGACGATGTAGCCGTCATGCCCGGCCGAGCTCAACGAAACATCGGGATAGTGGCGGAAGTTGGCGTCGGTGATGCCGGGAACGTTCTGCCAGACGGGCTTGGGATAGATGTGGCTGATGCCGCCGCCGCTGGAGAGCAGTCCGACCATGCCGGATTCGTTCCACGCAGCCTCGGGGATGTAGGAGACCGCCGACCCCAGGTTGGCCGAGTTAGAGGTCGCCCAATACGTGCCCGTCCCTTCGACAAACTGCGTTCCGCCCATCGCCGTGACCTCCGGCATGATCGCCGGGAAAAGCGGCACCAGGCCCTTGCTGGCCAGTGGAGCGACACCCTGCCGGTCGCACGAGGCGGCCCCGGCATCGCCCGACGCGGCCAGGATGGTGATGCCCTGGGCGTTGGCCTGCTGCGCAATCGAACGGTAAGCCGCGGGCGACGCGTTGTACTCGCAAGTCCCGTAGCTGACGCTGATCATGGGCGCGATGTTGAGGTTGATGGCGTAGATCAGGGCGCTGAAGGCGCTGGTTCCGTAGACGTAATAGACGGTGGCCTTGGGGGCCATGGCGCCGGCCCACTCCAGGTCCAGGAGGCCTTCGATTTCCGCACCGTTGAAGCCGGGATCGACGCCGCTGTAGGGGATGAACTTGGGATCGTTGGCGGGCAGGTTGTGGCGCGTCTTGAAAGCGCGCAGATCCACCGGATCCACGGCGGACTGGCCGACGATGGCGATACTCTGGCCGGTGCCATCCAAGCCGGATTTATAGAGCGGCGCGACGTTATAGATGGTGGCCATATCTTCCGGCACGAGGTAATGGCTGGAGCCGGAGTTGTAGTCTGGAAGCGGCACGGCGTGTGCCTGCGACTCGGGAGTGAAGTCGTCGAGTCCGATAAAACCGCCGACGATTTCTTCCAGCGCGGCGGGCACGCTGGGCTCGGTGGCGTTGGCGAAGTGCTCGGCGCCGTCGACGGCGAAGCGGCGGATCTCGGTGCGGAGGGCGCGGCCGATGGTCCGCGCGGCGCCGCTGAACGCCACCCAATTCCGTCCGCGCGCCTGCTGCCTGACTTCGAGACCCTGGCCGATCAGCCAGGCGGAGACCTTCGATTCGTCGGCGGCGCTGAGGCCGAAGCGGGCGGCGAACTCTTCCGGCGACAGCCACTGGTGGAAGCGCGGCGAGTTCGGGTTCTGCTGATCGGCGAGGAGGAGATCGAGCTCCGCTTGCTGGGCGGCGGAGGGACGAAAGGCGAGCACGACGTGCTCCAGGCGCATGGCGGGATCGACCGGACCGCGGTCGGCTTCGGGACGCGCGGACTGGTGCAGGCTACCCCTTACGGGGCGCGTTGCGCGCGCGTCCACGGATCCGCGGATGCGGTCGGCGGGAGCGGCGGCGGCAAGGGCGGAGAGGAGGAGCACAAGGCAGAGTTTATTCATACAGACCGCTTAAGGGTACTAACCATCACATAGTAAGTCAATGTGACGACACTCGGCCAGCAGGTTCGCTTTTGCCGCACGTCAGGGACGCGGTGGTGGCTCAGTTGGTCAGGCCCAGTCCATATCTCCTCAGAAGTCTCGCTAGCTGTTGAGGGTCCTCAGCCAGGGAAGGATCCCGGACGATCGCCAAACCGTCCTTTGCGCGGTCGTACACGGCGACGCAGAGAGCTGAGTCGTCGTGGCGGGATGGATAGAGGATTCCGTCCGGCTGGTCGCCGTGTTCCCACAGGGCGCGCGACCAGAGTTGCGAGACCGCGTAGTCACTGCCGCTCGCCAGTTCGGCCGTTACTCCCAATCGGGCGAGACTCGAACCGTGAATCGGCACGACTCGCAGTTCGCGGCGCAGCTCCACGGTCGCGACGGAGCGCGCGGCCAGATCGTCGAGTGCCAGAATTCTTACGGGCGGATTGCGCAGAAACGTCTCGGCAAAGCACACCTCGAGAGTGGTTCCGAGATAACACACGCGGAATCGCCCGGTGGGATCGTCGAAGCGATGAATCGGCCGGCGGCCGGAGCCAGGGCCGAACCAAAGCGCATTTCTGGCGTGTGCGTGAATGCGCATCCAGCGGGTCCCGACTCTCACACGGGTCAACGGGAGGTGCTTTGGCAGTGCCGGTTTCGGCGTCATGCGCGCATTAGGCTGCCTGGTCTCCGAACGACCCAGCGATGGCGATCGCCCTTTCGATTTCGCCCAATTTCAGCACTTCGAGCATGGTCTTGCCCCCAAGAGCAGGCGCGGATGCGAGCAACACCGAGAGTTGGGTCCAGGGGCTTCGAATCAGGAACGCCCGCAGCACCTGCTCAAGGCCGGGAATCACTCCGTCCGGGGTGAACTGGCAAGCCGGATACACGTACTCACCGGATCCGTTCGATACCGCCAGCAGAGCGTGCCGGCTTCGGCGCTTGTCCACTGCTTGCCGTGTGATGCCCAGAGCGTTCGCCACCTGACTGGACGAGAGGCTTCCGCCGCTGCCTATCAGCAACTCCCGCTTGATGGCGGCTCCCCGCGCCATCGCTTCCATGAACGGATCCACAGCGGACAGATCGACACCCAGAGGAGCCAGATCCGACAGCAGGGATGCTACACCGCCGACATCGGTGGGAGAGGACAGGGCAGACTTCAGGACTTCGGACGATGCGGACGAACAGACTCGCTCAAGCATTTTCACGGATCGCTTCAAGAATGCCTGCGCGAGAGCCCGACGGGCGCTTTCGGCCGGATGCCCGCCCATCGAGTGAAACGGTGTACTGGCCTTTGCCAATGCCGCGGTGCTTTGCTTAGATCTCATGGGCTCCTCGCACTTGTAGTTTACCATGTCCAGAGTATGATGGACCAGACAAGAGCAACCGAGGCCACTCCTCACCGGGAATTGCTTAACCGATTTGGGGGGGCGCGGCTTAGTCGCGGAATCCGAGGGGGCCGTGCCAGGCGATACCATAGCTTACATGCACGTTTCGGAAATCGACACGCCGGCGCTGGTGGTGGATCTGGATATCATGGAGCGCAATCTGGCCCGGGTTGCCGGGTACGCGCGCGAGCACGGCTTGCGTCTGCGGCCGCATACGAAGACTCACAAATCGGTGCGTCTGGCGCGACGGCAGATTGCCTCCGGCGCCGCGGGGCTGACGGTGGCGAAAGTCTCCGAGGCCGAAACCATGCTGGGGGCGGAGCCCGACGACGTGCTGGTGGCATACCCGATCATCGGCCCGACGAAGTTGGCGCGGCTCACTCAAGTCGCGCGCCAAACGCGGGTCACGGTGGCGTTGGACAGCGCTTACGCCGCCGGGCAGCTTTCCGACGCGGCGCGCGCCGGGCAGGTGGAAATCGGCGTACTCGCCGAAGTGGATGCCGGGCTGGGACGCGTCGGCGTCAACCCGGGTGAGCCGCTGCTGGAACTCGCGCGGACCATCGAAAAGCTGCCCCACCTGCGTTTTGCGGGCATCGCGTTCTATCCGGGACACATCAAGAGCGTGGATGAAACCGGCCGGCGCGCGCTGGCGCAACTCTCGGAGTTTCTGCGCGGCATCCTCGACGATTTCCGCGCGGCGGGCATCGAGATCGCTATCGTCAGCGGCGGGTCCACGCCGACGCTTTTCCACTCGCACGAAATTCAGGGGCTCACCGAGATCCGTCCGGGCACCTACGTGTTCAACGACCTCAATACCATTGGCAGCGGCGCGTGCGCACTGGAAGATTGCGCCGCCACGATTCTGGCCACGGTGGTTTCCACCGCCCGCCCCGGACAGATGATCATCGATGGCGGCTCCAAGACGTTCTCCTCGGACCGCCTGGCGAACCCCGCCGAAGTCACTTTCGGGCATGTGGTGGAAGCCCCCGGAGCGCGCTTCCACAAGATGAACGAAGAGCACGGCTTCATCGACCTGGCGCACGCCGAGGCCGGATTCAGGGTGGGCGACCGGGTCCACGTGATCCCCAACCACATCTGCGTGGCCGTCAATCTCCACGAAAAGGTCTACGGCCTGCGCGGTGACACGGTGGAAGAGGTGTGGCCGGTAGACGCGCGCGGCAAGTTGCAGTAGGCAGGGGCGAAGGAAGAATGCCGGTGGCTACTCCCACTCGATGGTGCCGGGGGGCTTGTGCGTGAGATCGTAGAACACGCCGGCGATGCCGGGGACGTGGAGTAGCTCGGTCGAGATGCGCTCGCGCAACTCGGCCTTCATCAACACCGATTGTGCGGTCATGCCGTCCACCGAATCCACCGGGCGCAGCACCACCGAATCGGGCGATGAGGCCGAGCCGAGAGGAATCAGGATCACGGGGAATTGCCAGACCTGGTGGTCGTAGCCGGTTTCGTGACTGAGGCGGCGCACGATTCCATCCGCCTTGCGCAAACGGCCAAGGCGTTCCGCGGTGAGGGAACAGGCGCGCACCTGCATGGTCGCGACCGGCACGCGCGTCTCCACGGGAGCGATCACGCGATTGACGCCGGAGATGGCGTTGATCAGTTCGGTGGCGCGCGCGTGGTCCAGGGCATCGATCACGAGCACGGGCGCGTAGGTTCGGGAATCGCCTTGCACGCCCACCGAGTGAACGGGCGCGATGAAGCCTTCCGCCGTGGGGCGCAGCGGCGCGTCGAACTCCGAGCAGAGGCAGCGGATGGCGAGGCCGGGGCCGGGGAAGGGATGGCGGTCGAGGAGTTCGCTGGCCAACTCGATCTCGCGGCCTACGGCGCGAACCTCGTCCTTATAAAAGGACTTCAGCGGTTCCACAATGCGTCCGGCGGCAATCAGCTTTTGGATGCCGGCCACGCGATTGTGATGGGTCTTGATGAGCGCCGCTTTGGCGGTGCCGCCGCTTTCGATGGTGTCGGGGTAAATGGTGCCCTGTCCCAGAATCCAGTTTTCGTCGAGCAGGCGGCGCGAATCGATGATGCGCTCCTGCACGCGCACGAACTCCTCGCCGATGATGTGGCGCTTCTGCTCGGGATCGGTGATGCCGGCGAGCGCGGTGAGAAACTGCTCTTCGGCGTGCTCCACGGTGAGGTTGCCCATGCGGCGGACGAAATCGGTCTCGCCTTCGCGCATCAGGCCGGTATCGACGTAGATGCCGCGCACGCGATCGGCCCCCAGCGCCCGTGTGCAGAGGGCGAAGGCGACGCTGGAATCGACGCCGCCGCTGACGAAGAAGAAGACGCTGCGCGTGCCGACGGTCTCGCGGATTTCCTGTTCGAGCAGCGGGGCGCGATGGCGCACGTCCCAATCCTTCTGGCAGGCGCAGACGCGAAACGCGAAGTTGGCGAGGTACTCCTTGCCGCGCGTGGTGTGGACCACTTCCAGGTGGAACTGCACGGCGTAGAAGCCGCGCGCGGGCGCCGCGATGGCCGCCACCGCGCAGGTGCTGGTACGCCCTATGACGGAGAAGCCTTCGGGCACGCGCCCCACCACATCGCGATGGCTCATCCAGACCTGTTGGGTGCCGGCGAGAGTGGCGAACATGGGGTCGGCCACGTCGTCGAGCTCAAGCGTCGCCAGTCCGTATTCGCCTTTGACCCCCTTGCGGACTTCTCCGCCCAGCAGGTGCGCCATGAGCTGCTGCCCGTAGCAGATGCCGAGCACCGGGATGCCGAGGGAGAAGATGGCGGGGTCGACGGTGGGGCTGTCGGCGTCATAGACGCTGCTGGGCCCGCCGGAGATGATGAGTCCCTTGGCGGAGGAGAGTTCCGCCGCGGGGGTCTCGCTGGCGCGGACCTCCGCGTAGACGCCAAGGTCGCGGACCTTGCGGGCAATCAGGTGGCAATACTGCCCCCCGGCATCGAGGACGATGATTTGCGCGGTCGGGTTCAACTTTCGATGGTAGCAAGTCGCGGGAGGGGGATATCGGATGCCTGGCGGAAACCGGTGCTTGCCGTTTTGTGGAAACCGCTATCCGGAATCCGCTCCTTAGAGAATCTGAGAAAAAATCGGTCCTTGCGATTCTTTCTCGCCTTCCAACGGTCGCGGCCTGCAAACGCTCAGCATTCCAATCGGAGCCGCGCCCGCCCGGGTTTGCAAAGGATTCACGATATCTGAGCCCCGCGTAGTTACTCCGCTGGCAGATACCGTCCCGGCGCCAGAATCTGATGGGGGTCCAGGCTCCGTTTGAGCGAGCGCAGCACGCTGTCATAGCCGGGGCTGGATTTCAGTCCGGCCGACGATTGGCTGGTCATGCGATAGCAATAAAAACCGGCGGCGGACAGGCGGCGCAGCAGTTCGCGGTAACACGCCGACGCCTTCTCGTCCTCACCGGGCACGTGACGGTCATAGGTGATCGAGATGACGCACGCCAGGCTGCGCTCCGTAATCATCGTCAGGGAGATGGCCGGCTCGAAGCCGTATTGCAGCAAGGTTTCGCCCGCCAGAGCCACCAGTTCCTCGGCCTGCGCGCCGTCCGCCGGGGTGACCGGACTGCACCAGAGCAATCCGCAGCCATCCCGGTCTGGATTCATGGCCGGTGGTGGCGGGTTACGTTTACGCCAGTAGGTACTGGCCAGTGGTTGATCGGTAGGGACGCCCTGCAACAGCCCGAAAAGCGGCCGTACCAGTTCCAGGGCGCGACTCAGGTCCCAGCCGGTGAGCGTCCGGTACAGGCCGGAGAACCGGCCCGCCATGCGCAGTTTCCGTTGGTCCAGAAACTGCAGCTTATCGACTTTTCCGGAAAGGGCCTTGCGCAACAGGCGCCTGGCTTCCGCCACCTGCGCCCGCGTACCGTAAAGACCGCCGGATGCGCTCCAGGCGCCAAAATGCAGACGCTTGCGCAGCCGCTTCATGATGTCCTCGGGCAGCGGAGTGCGCCCCCCGGCTTCCTCCCACGGATACTGCTGCAATCCCGCCAGCACCTTGTAGTCGTTGGCGATGTGCACGGTGCTGCGCAGCGTCCCGTTGAGGCGCAGGGGGCGAAGGGCTTCCACGATCGGCGCCAGCCCTGCTTCGGAATCGCAACTGAAGAAATACGCCTGAAAGTATTCGGGAGCGGGCATGAGCCAGATCGACATGCGCGTCACCACGCCCAGGTTGCTTTGCGTAAACAACCCGTCGAGGTACGCCCCCACGCCCCAACGGTGCAGGGGACCGGTGCGGGCGCCTTCAAATCGCGCGAACCCCGTCTCCAGGACCTCGCCATCGGGCAGCACCACCTCCATGCCGCAAACATGCGAAAAATGGTCGCCGTAGGGCGTGTGTCCGAAGCCGCGCTCTACCGCGTTGCCCACCAGGCTGGCCTGCGGGCTGGCGCCCGTGGCGTCCATCCACAGACCCGACTTTCGCTCCTGCAGGAAAGCGTATACCTGCTGCTGCGTCACCCCAGGCTCTACGGTGATGTAGGCCAAGTCCTCGCTGAAGTCCAGAATACGGTTCATCCTTCCGAGGTCGAGCAGAACACAGCCGCTCTCACTGGGAACGCGGGAGCCGTAACCCCAATTAGCGCTGCCGCTCACCGGGTATACGGGGATCCGCCATTCGTTGGCAATGCGCAGAACCTGCTGCACTTCCGCACGGTTGCCGGGCCGGACGATCGCCGGCACTGTGACGGTGGTGCCGAAGGTCCCGCTCTCCGCCGCAAGCAGGGCAGCGGGGTCGAGGATGACATTTTCCCCGCCCAGCCGTACCCTCCATTGCTCCAGCGCCATTTCCAGATGGGAGCCGGACGCGATGAACGCAGTTCTTGCGGTACTCATAGGTAGTTGACGCCGCCGGAATTCACATTCTACCTCAGGCCACCCACCCAAGCCGGGGCGAGAACGGCAACGGTATCGGCTGCGGCGTTTGCGCTGGACGGCTCATTGCGGGTTCCCAGGCAACCATCACCGCAACCGCAGCCAACCGGGCGCTGAGTTGGTCCACCAATCGGCTGCACGACGCATCGGGCGAACTCGAATCGAATCGCAGAACCTCCATTTGGCACCGGTATTGCGGGTCGTAATACGAAGGCAGGTGCGCCCCGCCGTACTCCAGCGACCGTCCGCCAATTCGCCGCAGGATCGAAGAAGAGCGGTGCCGCTCCGTGGCCGTGCTGATGCCCACGCACCCGCCCAAAATCCGCGCCAGACTGTAGGTGGCCATGGCGATCCGCAACGCTTCCGTGGTACAGCGTTTCTCGGGCACGATGGCCCATCCCCCCACCTCGGAGAAGGCCTTCCCGTGTCGCTTTGCCCGCACGATCTCCGATTCTACCGCCGCCCTCAGAGTGGCGCCCCACCGGTCGCACCGTGCCAGCCAGGATTCGCGCACGCCCAGATCGTCAAAACCCACATTACCCGTGAGATGGCGGTAGCGTGCGCAGCCTTGCACTTCTCCGTTTCCATCCACCGCCAGCAGGTGCCAACTGTCATAATCGGCGTGCTGCACGTGCCTGCCGTCTGGAGTTAGCTGCGAATCCTGGACCGCCCCATCCGCCAGATAGATACTACCCCGCACTCTCTGCGTTTCGCGCAGCCAACGGGCGTGTCCGTTTCGATCGTCGTAACGCCGCGTAAAAGATTCTGGAATGGAGCAACCGGGAGGGGCCAGCAGGACCAGCTCATTACGAACACGTTCACCAAGACTCTGCGAAAGGGTCACTGATTCTCTTCCTCCTGCGCGGTAGCTTCGTTCGGCGTGAAAACCGGTTTGGCGCCGCAGCCATACCTTACCCCGACCTCTGGATTCGAACGCTCTTGCGGGTGAGACCAAACACGCCCCCAGGCAGTTGCATTTGGGACAACTCGTCGCGATGCTAGGTTGGGATGCTCCACGTCGCTAACTTAGTACCTCGCGCCAGGTATATTTATCGACCTTTTGGGCGCAGATTTGAACGATCCCCTTGGATAAGGAGA
>JADGNS010001051.1 GCA_017883355.1 Candidatus Solibacter sp. | reverse complement strand
CGACGGCCAGCGCAGAATGTGGAGGTAGATGGTGTTGCCGCGGTGCGTGCTGCCGCCCCACCAGTTGCCTTCCGCCAGGACGAAGCCGCGCGCGTTGCGTGGCCGCTGCGTCTCGTCGGGGGCGATGAAGGGGCCGCCGCGGGTGGCGTAGATGCTGTCGCCGTACTGCTTGAGGAACGCGCCCATCTCGCGGAGGCGCGCGGCATGCGACTCCTCGATCAAACCATCGGGCCGTGGACCCACATTGAACAGGAGGTTGCCGTCGCCGATGGCGCAGCAAACCAGTCCGCGCAGACACTCCTCGATGGAGCGCAACTGGTCGTCCGGCTTATAGGCCCACTGGGTGCCGACGGTGGCGCAGGTCTCCCAGGGGCGGTTGTTCTGGAACATACCGATGCGCTGTTCGGGCGTGTCCAGGTCGGCCGGAATGCCGGCGCGGTTATTGATGACGAGATCGGGTTGAAGCTGGCGCATCATGCGGATGAGGCGCGGGGCGTCCCAGTCCTCCGCCTTTCCGCCGAGCCCGTCGAAGAACCACATTTTGGTCGGGCCGTAGTTGGTGAGCAGTTCGCGCACCTGGCCGTGGAGGTACTCGATGTACTTCGCGTGAGCATCGCCGTTGCGGTAGTCGGGATGGTGCCAATCGGGCTGCGAATAGTAGACGCCCCACTCGATGCCGCCGCGGCGGCAGGCGTCGGAAAGCTGGCGGACGATGTCCTTGCGGTAGGGAGACTCGGCGCTGGTGATTTTGTAATCGGTGAGCTTGGAGTCGAACTCGCAGAAGCCGTCGTGGTGCTTGGTGGTGAAGACCAGATACTTCATGCCGGAGTCCTTGGCGAGTTTCACCCAGTCATCGGCGTGGAACTTCACGGGGTTGAATTTCCTATAGAGGTTGTCGTAGACGTCCAGCGGGATGTCGCCGGTCTTGGTTTCCGGCCGTCCGCGCCGCGGGCCGCCGCGCGACCAGCCGATCTCCGTGCCGACGAGGCTCACCGGCCCCCAGTGGATGAACATGCCGAAGCGCAGGTCCTTCCAGTGCTCGATGGCGGGCTTGGGGGCACCGGGATCGTCGCTGCCCGGGCCGGTCTGGCTCCAGGCGGGCAGTCCGGCGGCTAACGGAAGCGAGCAGAAGGCTCGGCGATTCATCTTTTGCCTCTTTTAGCTGAGAATCTCCTGGCAGTAGCGCACGCACTTGGCGATTTCGGCGAGCAGCGTGGAGCCTTCGGGCACGGGATATTCCATCTCGATGGTGGCCTGGAATTTGTACTTTTCCTTTTTCATCATGAGGAGGATTTCTTTGATGGGCGTATCGCCCAGGCCAAACGGCATGTTGGGTCCGTTGTTGACCTTGCGATCCTTGATGTGGACGTGGGTGACGCGGTCGTGATGCTCCTTGATCCACGCCGCCGGAGAAGTTCCGGTGGCCGCGAAAAAGTGGCCGATGTCCACGTTGGCGCCGTTGTACTTGGAATAGGTGAAGGACTGCTCCCACGCCGCCAGACGGCCGAAGGCTTCGGGGTCGGTCAGATTGCCGTGGCCGTGATAGCCCACCATCATCTTGTGCTTGGCGGCAAATTGACCGAGGCGCTCGGTTTGACTGACGGGGATTTCGCAGGAGATGGCATAGGCGCCGAGCGCCTTGGCCACCTGGAAACAGTAGTCCACCACGTCATCCGAGAAGGTGTTGATGCCATCGTACTTGACGATCTGAATGAGCACGCCGGCATCTTCATATTTCTTGCGGAAGGCCTTGAACGGATCCATGGATTGGGAGAGCCGCCACTTCTGGATGGCCTCGGCGGCGGCGGTTTGTTCGGCCTTTTGTTCCGGCGTCAGCGGCACACGGGCGGCGCCGCGGCCCCCCCCACGGGGTGCGACCCACGGAGCCGGCGCCTTGAGGAACGCCTCCACCGGTTGCAGGCGCAGTTCGGCAGCGCTGATATTGGTCTGGGCCATGTAGTTCAGGATGTCGTCGGCCCCTCCCGGTATGTTGTGGAAGCTGTACGGGGCATTGATGCCGACCTGCACGCCGCCGAAAACCGAGTTGGGTTTGGCGGCCCAGATGCGCGCCGCGGGTAACGCCACCAGGGCCAGTTTGCCGATGTCACGCCTTGTGTAATTCATGGTTGCTCCGACTCCATGATCGCTTGCTTCGCACCGGTTATCAAGCCGCCCGCCGACAGTTACACTATGAAAAGAGCTTAAGAGCTCAGAATCTGATGGCTCGCGGCAAACGCGCGGGCGGCGGAGGTTTTCATGGAGCGAACCATTTCCTTCACACTCAACGGCAAGCCGGCGAGCGTGAAGGTGGACGACGAGCGCACGCTGCTGTGGGTGTTGCGTAGCGACCTGGGCCTTACCGGCACGAAGTTCGGCTGCGGCGAAGGCTTGTGCGGGGCCTGCACCGTGATTGTGAACCGGCAGGCCGTCCGCTCCTGCTCGGTGCCGGTCAAGGAAGTTGCCGGCAAGCAGGTGATGACGATCGAGGGGCTCGGTCAATCGGGGCTTCACGCCATACAGGCGGCCTTCGTGAAACACCACGCGTTCCAGTGCGGATACTGCACGCCGGGGATGATCCTCAACGCCTACGCGCTACTGCTCAAGACGCCGAAGCCGACGCCCGAGCAGATCACCCGCCACATGGAAGATAACCTGTGCCGCTGCGGCGCGCACGTGCGAATCGTGGATGCCATTGCGGAAGCCGCGGCCGCTCCCCGGGGAGGTGCGCGATGAATCCGGCGGATTGCACG
>JADGNS010000115.1 GCA_017883355.1 Candidatus Solibacter sp. | reverse complement strand
GCGCGCCAGCGATATCCATATCGAGCCGTTCGAGAAGGAATTCCGGGTGCGCTTCCGCGTGGATGGCGTGCTCTTCAGCCAGGAACCGCCGCCCCGCGAACTGAAGGCCGCCATCATCAGCCGCCTCAAGCTGATGGCCAAGCTGAATATCGCCGAACGGCGTCTGCCGCAGGATGGGCGCATCAAGATCAAGGTGGTGGGCCGCGAAGTCGATTTGCGCGTCTCCACGCTGCCCACGCTCTACGGGGAGAGTGTGGTCATGCGCCTGCTGGATCGCTCCGCCGGCGATTTCTACGATCTGCGGCGGCTGGGTTTCGACGATCACATGCTGTCCCGCATGGAGCACTTCACCAGCCTGCCGCACGGCATCTTCCTGGTCACCGGCCCCACCGGCAGCGGCAAATCCACCACGCTCTATTCCGCGCTGAAACGGATCAACCTGCCGGACAAGAAGATCATCACCATCGAAGACCCGGTGGAATACCAGATGGACGGGATCAACCAGATCCACGTGAATCCGCAGATCGGGCTGACGTTCGCCAGCGGGTTGCGGCACATTGTCCGGCAGGATCCGGATGTGATCATGGTGGGCGAAATCCGCGACCGCGAAACCGCCGACGTGGCCATCCGCGCCGCGCTCACCGGCCACCTGGTGTTCTCCACGCTGCACACCAACGATGCCCCGAGCGCGATCACGCGCCTCACCGACATGGGGGTGGAGAACTACCTGATCACGAGCTCGCTGGTGGCGGTGCTGGCGCAGCGCCTGGTGCGCGTGATCTGCCCGCACTGCAAGCAGCCCAACGGCACCGTGCTCTCACCCGAAGGCGAAAGCGTACTTACCTGGCGCGGCGCCGGCTGCCCCGAATGCAACGGGATCGGTTATACCTCGCGCATGGGCATTTTCGAGATGATGGACGTCACCGACGAGATCCGCAAGCTGATCATGAAGAACGTGGATGCCGGCGTGCTCACCCGCACGGCGCGCAAGAACGGCATGCGCAATCTGCGCGAAGACGGCTGGCGGAAGATCGAGGACGGGGTGACCACGGTGGAAGAAGTCATGCGGGTGACGCAGGAATTCTGATGTGGACCTCCCCGCAGAGACGCAGAGACGCAGAGACAAGCGCAGAGAAGACAACTCGGAGCCATGCCCGGAGGGCATCTCGTCAGGGTGAGTTCTTCGCTTCCGCGTCTCCGCATCGAAAGGCGTTCTCTGCGCTTGTCTCTGCGTCTCTGCGTCTCTGCGGGGAAGGGCCCCCCTCCCTTTCCGAGGTGCTCTGATGGCGGTCACCTTTTTCTTTCGGGCGGTGGCGAGCGATGGCAAAGTGCGCTCGGGCAGCCTTGCCGGCGACAATGAGAAGCTGATTGCTCGCGAGTTGCGCAAGCAGGGGCTGACGCCGATCTACGTGGGTGTGACGCCCGGGAAGGCGTCCCTGGAGTTCAAGCTGCCGTCCTTCGGTAAGGGACGCCGCGATGTTCTGTTTTTCACCCAGGAACTTTCGACGCTGCTCAACGCCACCGTGCCGTTGGACCGCGCCCTGAGCATCACGGCGGAGCTTACCGAGCATGCCAGTTTCCGCTTCATCGTGCTGGACATCCTGCGCGTGCTCAAAGGCGGCCGCTCGCTGGCCGATAGCCTGGGGACGCACCCGGAGTACTTCAGCGATCTGTACACCAACATGGTGCGCGCGGGGGAAGCGTCGGGCTCGCTGGCGGTGATCTTCGAGCGCCTGGCGGAGTTCGAGCGCTCGCGCGACGACCTGCGCAACTACATCATCTCGTCGATGATCTACCCGGCGCTACTGGCCTGCGTGGGCCTGGCGTCCATCGTGCTCCTGTTGACTTTTGTGGTGCCTCGCTTCGCCAGCATTTTCAGCGATTCCACCATGAAGATCCCGTTGCCAACCAAGATGCTGCTGGAAGTGAGCAACGTGGTGACGGCGTGGTGGTGGGTTGGCGCCAGCGTTCTGGTGGCCGCTCTCATCATCTGGCGGGTCTACACGCGCACGGTGGCCGGACGCCTCTGGTGGGACGGGGCGCGCCTCAAACTCCCGCTGTTGGGCGATGCCCTTCTCAAGGCTGAAACGGCCCGCTTCGCGCGCGCCATGGGAACCCTGGTGGGCAACTCGGTGCCGCTGGTGCAATCGCTGGGCATCGCCGCCGCCACGCTGAACAACAAGACCATCTCCGGCGCGCTAGTGGGCGTCGCGATGGGCGTCAAACGCGGCGAAGGCATCGCCGGCCCGATGCGCAAGGCTGGAGTATTCCCACCGCTGGCCGCCCACCTGCTGACCGTGGGCGAGGAAACCGGGCGGCTCGACCAGATGTTTGCGCGCATGGCCGAAATTTACGAAACGGATACGCGCGCCGCCATCCGGCGCTTTACGGCGATCTTCGAGCCGGTGGTAATCCTGGTGATGGGCGTGCTGATCGGCGCGCTGATTCTGAGTATGCTGCTCGCGATTACGAGCATTAACGATGTGGCGATATAACCATGGCCCAAACTAAGAAACGCAATCGAAAACGCTCCGGACAAGCCGGTGTCACGCTGATTGAAATGCTGGTGGTGGTGACCATCATCGGGCTATTCGTGGCCCTCGTCGGACCCGCACTGTTCAGGCGGGCGGATGAGGCCAAAGTCACCGTCACGCGCGCGCAGATCGATAACTTCATGACCGCGCTGGGCACCTACAAACTCGATACGGGCACCTTCCCCACCACCGAGCAGGGGCTGCAGGCGCTGCGGGTGAAGCCGGCGGATGTCAACCAGTGGAACGGCCCCTACATGCCCAAGGACATCCCCAAGGATGCCTGGGCGCGCGACTTCATCTACCGGTTCCCCGGCGAACACCAGGGCGATGAACCGGAGATTGTCAGCCTCGGCGCCGATGGGCAACCCGGCGGCGAAGGGATCAATGCCGATATCCTCAGTTGGAAAAACAAGTAAGCAGGCCTCCGTGGTGGGGCAGCCAATCATGGCTGCCGCCGGCTTTCCAGCCGGCGCCTGGACGCGCTGGAAAGCGCGTCCGCAGGCAGGATTGCCTGCCCCACTGGCGCGCCTGCGCGGGGTCACTTTGGTGGAGATGGTGGTGGTGGTGGCCATCATCGCGCTGATCGTGGGCCTCAGCTTCCCCGCGGCCTCGGCGGGGCTGGAAAGCGTGCGCATGGTGTCCGCCGCCGATTCCGTAGCCACCTTTCTCAACGTCGCGGTGAATCGCGCCGAGCGCCACCAGCAGCCGGTGGAAGTGGTCGTCTTTCCCAAGGAAGGGCGGCTGGCGTTGTACTCCAACGAGCCCGGCTTCGTGCGCGATCTCAAGATGCCGGAGGGCGTCACGATCGAGGCTGTCCTGCCCGCGGAAGAGAGCGGCGACCCTGGGCAACCGCGCCGCATCCTGTTCATTCCGGGGGCCACGGTTCCGGGCATCTCCATCCAGTTGGGTAATCGCCGGAACGCGCATCGAAGGGTACGCCTCGACCCGATGACCGGCTTTCCGCGCGTGGAAAGCGTCGAGATCAAGTGAGAGGCCAACGCGGATTCACGCTGCTGGAGATGCTGGTCGCCACCACCATCATGGGGATTGCGGTGGCCGGACTGATGAGCGGCCTCTCGAGTTCGACGCGCAATGCGGCCCGGCTGCGGGATTATGACCGGGTGGTCCAGTTGGCGCGGCTGCGCATGAACAGCCTATTGACCGATCCGCGCACACCGCGGGAAGGTGCATTCGACCCGGAAATCACGGGAGGGTTGGAATGCGGCTGGCGGGCTCTGGTGAGCGTGGCGGAGAAATCGCCCGCACCGGTCGCGGGGGACTACGTCCTCGACCGGATCCAGTTGGAAATCTGGTGGACGAGCGGGGGGCAGCGGCGCAGTTTCCCGTTGGAGAGCTACCGGCGGCGGACGCTGCGGCCGGAGGATCTGGAGGGGCTGCGATGAGGCGCCGCGGCACCGCCGGCGTGACCCTGATGGAGTTGTTGATCGCGGTCATGCTGTTCAGCCTGCTCTCCGTCGGGCTGCTGTTCGCCTTGCGCATCGGGCTGAATACGTACTCGAAGACCCAGACCAGGCTGATGGACAACCGGCGCGTGGCCGGCGCGCAGCGGATTCTGGAGCAGGAAATCGAAGGCCTGGTCCCGGTGGTGGCAAAATGCGGGGTGGGGATGGAGGGCGGCGGGACGGCGGCCCCGTTTTTCCAGGGTGAGCCCGAGACCATGCGGCTGGTGTCCACGTATTCGCTGCAAGGCGCGTGGCGCGGGCAGCCGCAGATTCTGGAGATCTTCGTAATCCCGGGCGCCGAGGGCCGTGGTGTACGCCTGGTGGTCAACGAGATTCGCTATCAGGGACCGCTGACGGCAGGTGGCTTGTGCTTCGGCCCGCACAAATTCCCAGGCGCGTCCGCCGGGCCGAATTCCTTCGTACTAGCCGACAAGCTGGCCTTCTGCCGGTTCAGCTACCTGGACCAGCCGCCCGACGTGAACCTGCCGGTGGCGTGGTTTTCGCGCTTCGCGGGTCCCACCTGGCCGCAGGCGGTGCGCATCGAGATGGGGCCGCTGGACCCGGACGCCGCGGGGCTGCAGCCGATCAGCATCGTGGCCCCGATCCATGTGTTTCGCCGCCCGGAGATTCCTTATGGCGACTACTAGGTTTCTCGTGGGGAAGCCAATCTTGGCTGCCGCCGGCGTTCAGCCGGCGTCTCCCGAGTGCGAGGAATGCTCCGGCCCGAAAGAGCCGCCTAAAAGGCGGCTGCAGGCAGGATTGCCTGCCCCACTTACCACCCGGGGGAGCGCGCTGTTGATGGTGCTTTGGATTTCGGCGGCGCTGGCGGCGGTTGGTTTTTCGCTGGCCAACACGGTGCGCGGGGAGACCGACCGTACTTCCACGGAGATCGACGAGGTCCGCGGGTACTATCTGGCCACCGGGGCGGTGGAGCGCGCCGCGGTGGAACTGCTGTGGAGCGTCTCCTTCCAGGGTCCGGAGCGCAGAATCAAGCAGGGTTCGGCCTCGGTGGACTACACCTTTGCCAGCGGTGTGGCGCACGTCGAACTCATTCCGGAAACGGCCAAACTGGATGTCAACAGCGTTCCGGCGGACCGTTTGATGCGGCTGGTCACGGCGCTGGGCGTGGATGCGGGGGCGGCCATGGAGATCACGCAGGGCATCGTCGCCCGGAGGGGGGGCGCGGGTGGCGCCGATTCTCCGCCGCCGGGTCCGTCTTTTCCGGCGGGTGGAGCGTCTTTCCAAGAGATAGAGGAATTACTTTCGGTGAGAGGCGTAACCCCGGAGATTTTTTACGGCACCTATGTCCCTGCCCAGGGCGACCCCAGGCCGGGCGAACCCCGCCTGACACGGCGCCGCGGGTTGGTGGAATGCCTGTCCGTGTTCGGCTCCAAGAACCTGGTGGATGCCAACACCGCCGATCCGGCGGTGCTGGCAGCGCTGGGATTGACGCCGGGTGGCGTCCAGTTGCTGTTGCAGCAGCGGACGATCCCGCTCACGCCGGAGCGGCTCGCGCAATTGCAGCCGATGCTGGGTCCGGCGGGTCAGTCTCTGCGACTGGAGGGCAACTCCATCCTCACCATCCGCGCTACGGCGCAGGTACGCCTGCCCAACGGGCAACTTTCGGACATGAAGCGGACGGTAGCGGCCCAGGTCAAGTACATGCCTTCGGGTTACTCTACCCCCATCCACATCCTGCGCTGGTACGACACCACGTGGAGCAACTAGCCAGACCATGCCCCTGGATTTTCCCATCTCCAAAGACTTCCGGAAACTGCTGGCGTTCGGTTCCGGTGTGGGCCTCGAGATCGGCGCCACGGACCTCGAAGTCGCGGTAACGCGGGTGCGCCCCAACAAGATCCAGGTGCTGGGGCGACTGACGATAGAGAACTACGCCACGCGTCGCGCGGCGGAGTGGGGCGTGGAGTACGCGCGCTTCCTGAAGGCGTCGGGCGCGGAACGGCTGAGCGCCACGGTGCTGCTGCCGCGGCGGGAAGTGATCGTGCGGCAGATTGCGCTGCCCGGTGTGGCGGCCAAGGATATCGAAGGCGCCATCCGGTTCCAACTGGATACGCTGCACCCCTACGGCGAGGACGATGTGGTGTGGGGCTGGTCGCCGCTCGGCAGCGGCGGCGTGCTGGTGGGCATCTTACTGCGCGCCACGATGGAGCGCTATGTAGCCCTTTTTGTCGAGGCTGGAATCGCGGTGCGCAGCTTCACGTTTTCGGCGGCGGCGGTACACGCGGCCATCCGGCTCAATGGCGCGGGACATGCGGGCGAGGGTTTCGTGGCACTGAGCCGCTCCGCCGGGGGCGCCGTGGAAGTTTATGGGGAAAGCCCGTCGCGCCCGCTGTTCAGCGCGGAATTCGACCTGGCTCCGCAGCGCGCCACACAGTTGGCGCTCTCGGAGTTGCGCCTGACAGCGGATACCGCTCCCAAGACCTTGGAAGAGATGTTGCCCAAGCCGGCGGTCAATCCGGTGGAAAACGACCTCTCGCGCAATGCCCTGCCGTATGCGACGGCTCTGTCCGGGGCTTGTCCCCGGTTTGCTCCGGCGGCGAATGTGCTGCCGCCGGAGTATCGCCGCTTTAACTCCCGCGCGGTGTTCATCCCGACTATGGTGCTGGCCGCCCTCCTTCTCCTGGTGGCCGGTTCCATGGCGGCCTACGCCTCGTGGAGTGAGAAACAGTACCTAAAGCAAATCGGCGCGCAGATCGCGAAGTTGGAACCACTGCACAAACGCGCCGATGCGCTGGACAAGGAATACGAGCGCACGCGCGCGCGGGCGCAACTGCTGGACCAGTTTCGCAAGCAGACGCGAATGGATCTGGACGCGCTGAACGAATTGACGCATCTGCTGGAGCCGCCGGCCTGGAGCAACAGCATCGATCTGGCGCGCGACAGCGTGCGCATTTCGGGGGAGACGCCGCAGACGGCGCCGCTGTTGAAGATTCTGGACGCGTCTCCGTTCTTTGAGAAGACGGAGATCCAGATGTCCACTCCGAGGGCCAGCGGGGAGTCGTTCCAGATTCGGACCAGCCGGAGGAAGGGCCGATGAATTTCGGAACGCTCGATCGCAAGACCGCGATCCTGTGGATCTCCGGCGTGGCGGTGATCCTGCTGCTCCGTTTCGTGGTGATGGCGGACCGGTCGCCGAGTGTGGTGGCAGCCTCGGAATCGGCGCCGATGGCGGAGAAGCGCCTGGCGCGGCTGCGTCAGATTGCGGCAACCGTCCCCGGCAAGGAAGCGCTCATGAAGCAGGCTGCCGGCGAACTGGAATCGCGCGAGAAGGGAATGCTGAAGGCGGAGACCAGCGCGCAGGCGCAGGCGCAGTTGCAGGAACTGCTGCACAAGGTGGGGCAGTCCAACGGCATCGACATCCGCGGCGTGGAGGAAGCGCGCATCAAGCCTTTTGGGAGCGATTACGGCGAAGCTTCGGTGACGGTACGCTTCACCTGCCTGATCGAGCAACTGGTGAACCTGCTGGCGGCGCTGGCCAACGAGCCGGAGTTGCTCTCCACCAACCAGATCCAGATCACCGGGGGCCCCGACAAGAACAAGACCATTCAAGTACGGCTGACTCTTTCGGGTGTGGTGACCAGGAAACTGGCCCTGGAGAAGAAGACCGGGGGTGGATTGTGAATCGCAAACTGGTGTTGTTGAATGCCGTGCTGCTACTGGTGGTGATTTATGGCGGCGTCCAGTTGCGCAACCAGTACCAGGCGGCGAAAGCGCGGGAAGCGGCGTTGCGCGCGGTGCGGGTTTCACCGACGCCGGCTGGGCCATTCGTCGCGCTGGCCAACGACCCTCCGGTTCTGCCGTCGGGTTACAAGGACGTGGCGATCAAGGACCTGTTTCATCCTTCGCGCAACCCCGACGTGCCGGTGGAATTGCCACCGCCACCGCCACCGCCGCCGCCCATGCCGGCGCTGCCGGGCTATCACGGGCAGATGAATCTGGGCGACGGGCCGATGGCGCTGCTGGTGGAAAAGCCGGGAATGGCGGAGAAAGCGATTAAACCGGGGGAGACCATCGGCCAATTCAAGCTGGTGGACGTCAATACTAGTGAGATCACTTTCGCCTGGACGTTCAATGGCGAGTTGGCGCGGCGCTCGGTGCACGAGTTGGCGGACAACTCGGCGCCGGCCGCGGCGGTGCCGGACGGGCGGGCCGCAGCGGCGGCAAGCGCGCCACCGCCACCGGTAATCAAATCCAATCTCGGCGCGGGCGCGATCACAGGGTTTGGATTCAAGGAATGTATACCGAACGACTCGTCGCCGGAAGGCGCCATCGATGGCGGTTTCCGCAAGACGATCACCACCACGCCCTTCGGCAAGAGTTGCCGCTGGGATCCGGTGAAGTAGGACGCAAAAAAGAGACCCATATGAAACTGCTATTCGTAGTTTTCGCTTCCGCACTGGCACTTTCGGCCCAGGATCCTCAGGCGCCAAAGCAACAGGCTCCGCGCGCGCCGAAGGCGGCAGCGAAGGCAACGCCCAGAGCGGCGGACGCATCCAAGCCGGCGGCCATTCCGGCGGAAGCGGTGCAGGGCGCCGACGGCGATTACCACTTCACCGACGCTCAAGGCAAGAAGTGGATCTACCGCAAGACGCCGTTCGGGGTGGTTCATCTGGAAGACACTCCGGAGCGCGATGCGGCGAAGGCGGCGGCCGCGAATGGGGCGGGCATCCTGGCCACGGAAGATGGCGACATGGTGCGCTTCGAGCGGAAGGGACCGTTCGGGGTCTGGAAGTGGGAGAAGAAGAAGTCGGAACTGGATGAGACCGAGAAGGCCGCCCTGCAAAACTCCCAAGGCAACCACCAAAACGTATCCAAACAGGACTAGTCTATGCGCCTCTCGTTCGAATTCAGGTTGATGCTGGCCACTCTCGCCGCCAGCGCTGTGCTCTCGGCACAGGTGGCTCCTTCGCGGGTGATCGGGCCGCCAGACCCGCCTCAGCAGCCCCAACCCCAGCAGCCCCAGCCTCAGCCCGGACAACCCGGGGCTACGCAACCGCAAAACGTCCCTGCCACGAATGCGCCGCGGCTCACCGATAGCGGAGCGTTCATCATGCCCAACGCCTCGCTGACCGAGATGATCGATCTGCTGGCCAAGCGGCTGAAGATTAACTACATCCTGGACCCGGCGGTGCGGGGCACGGTATCCATCTTCACCTACGGCGAAATCAAGCCGGTGGACTACATGCCGCTATTGGAGACCATCCTG
>JADGNS010000114.1 GCA_017883355.1 Candidatus Solibacter sp. | reverse complement strand
TACGTGCGCGAGATCGGCGAGCGCTACCTGCCCGCGATGAAGATCGGCACGGTGTTCATGGGCGACCGGTTGGGCCGCGGCGGCGACCACACCCCATTCCAGTGGGAGGGCTTGGCGGCGGTGGGCATCTACACGCCGAATGAGATTTACGCCAACCAGCACCGCGCCACGGACACGCTGGCCAACATGTCGGTGCCGTATACGGCGAAGGTGGCTAAGGTAAATCTGGTAGCGGCGGCGGGTTTGGCGATGGCGCCGAAACCGCCGATTGTGCTGCCGGAACCGCGCGCGGGTGGTGGACGGCAGGGCGGCGCGGCGCCGGCGGCAGGGGCGGGCGCGGCGGGCGCGACTCCTGGTGCGGGCGGGGGCGGACGGCGTCCCACGCCGATGATCGCGCGCGGCGGGGGCTACGATGCGGTGTTGCGCTGGCGCGCGGCGGGTGCGGAGGACGACATCAAAGGCTACGCGATCGTGATGCGCGCCACCACGTCGCCGTATTGGGAACAGGAGATCTACGTCGGCAAGGTGAATACCTACACGCTGAAGGATGTCTCGATCGACGATGCGAAGTTCGGCGTGAAGGCGATCGGCGTCAACGGCGCGGAGAGTCTGGTGACGTCGTACGCCTATCCGCCGCGGCAAAAGGTGGAAATCGAAACCGTGCAGTAGGTGAGATGAGGCTCTGCATTGTGCGTCCGTGCCGGAGGCGCGGACGGCTGGAGCGAGCTGCCCCGCGGATGCACAAGGCGGAGCCTTATGCCACCTCGGCAAGGCGCAGGAGCGCGTCGCCGGTGAGGTCCATCGATACGTGGCCGTTTGTGTTGCCTGCGCCGAGGCCGCGATAGAAGGCGAATGCCGGTTGGTTCCAGTCCAACACGCTCCAGAGCATGCCGGCCCAAGCGCGCTCCAGGGTGAGGCTTGCCATGTGCGCCATCATGGCGCGGCCGACGCCGTGCCCGCGCGCGCCCGGCTGCACGTAGAGATCTTCGAGGTACAGCCAGGGGCGTCCGCGGTAACTCCCGAAGTGCGGGAAAAAGATGGCGTAGCTGACGGCGGAGCCATCCAGCACGCCGAGCAGCACCTCGATGCACGCCCGCGGGCTGAAGGCGTGCTCGGCGAGCAGCGATTCGTCGATGCGCACGCTGTCGAGTTTGCCTTCGTAGGCAGCCAACTCGCGCAGCAGCGAGAGCACGGCGGGAATATCGGCGGGCGTGGCGGGGCGGACTGCAACGTTACCCATATTCACCCTGATATACCATGCGGCATGCCGGGTCCGGCAGGGCACGCGGCGGAATTCAGAACGCGAAACTGAAGAGCAGGTACGCCGTCCGGATCGTCGTCACGTATCCGGACTGGCGAAGATACCCGCCAGGGAAAAGGTATCCGTACCCGGCATAGGCCTTCCAGTGGTTCGAGTGGGCGTAACCGGCTGAGGCGAGCACATGCGAGCCCACCTCCGCCCGGGTGGCCGCCGGATTCCGCGCCAGATACTCGTCGCCTCCCGGGTACAGCCCATCGTGGACGGTGGCCAGCCGGAAGTTTCGGTAGCCCCCGTAGACGGTCCAACGCCTGGTGAGGGGCACTTCGACCCCCACCGCGGGGTACCGGATGTTGCGCCAGGCGATCGGATCCGCCATGCCGCACTTGTTGAAGCCGGCGGGGTAGAGGTCGTCGAAGGTGCCGTGCTTCCCGTCGGCGGGGTTCCGGTCGCCGGACGCGAAATTGTATTCGAGGCCCAGGCGTAGCGCGGATTCCTTCCCGAGGGGCTTCCAGCCGAGTTCCCAGTGTCCCGCCCATGCCGAGATCCTCTCGTCGACGACGTGCCCGCGCTGGAGCGCCATCTCGACGTTGTAATCCAGGCTGTGCGGCAGCGCTCCCTGGGCGCGAACGCCCGGAGTCAGCACATCGCGGTGACCGGGATGCTCCAACAGGTCCACCGTATCGCCGCCCCGCTTCCACAAGAAGTATGGTTCCAGGACGCCCGCGCCGCGCGTCTTGAACTGGAGGGTGAGACCCGCAATGCGGCTGGCCGTGTCGGAAGGATCCAGGCTGCGGCGCGACGGCTGGACGCGGAACCCGGTGAAGGCGTCGACGCGGAACCTGGCGCCTGTAAAGCCCAGGAGCACGGCGTCGAACGCCTGGCCGAAACCGTCCCAGTAGTTGTCGGCGCCCACCAGGCGTTCGTCGCCCACCGCCAATTCCTGGCGTCCGGCGCGCAATTGCCAGCCACCCTCGACGCGCCCGAAATCGACATAAGCCTGGCGCAGATCGAGCGTATTGCGCAGGGATTCCTCATCATGGTCCGGGTCCTTGGTGAATGCTCTGGCATCCTGAGCTTGCACGAAGAACCGGACCCAGGGCGCAGGCTGGACTCCCGCGTTGAGGCGGAGGCGGTTGAGGTAGAGCGGCTCGCTGGAAGCCCTTTCGAACTCGTTGCTGGATTCCGCTCGCCCGCGCAGTTCCACGCCCAGCTTCAGCCACGCCGGCAATCGGGCGGGGGGCTGCTCCGCTTTGGAGCCTTCGAGGGCGGGGTCCCGCGGCGGTTCCGCTCTCTCCGGCGCCTGGCCCAGGACCGTTACCGGCAGCCCAGCCCAAACGCACAGCGCCCAGGAAATCCATAACCGACGATTCAATCTGCTGGGCCTCCAATCCTCCTCATCGGACGGTGGGGGCGAATTTACGAAATATAGGTGTCTTTGTCCACGGAAACAGGAAACACGTTATGCTGCGTTTGGATGATGGACCATAGGCTACTGTCGGCGCTCGTGCTGGTTGCGTTGCATGGCGCGTGGGCGCAAAACGGCGGGGGATCGTGGAAGTCCATTCTGCGCGATGCGGCGGGTAAGCCCGCTCCGGCGGCGGGGCTGGAATTACGGGGCGCCGGCGGGGCGCTGCGCTGCCTCACCGATGGCAACGGCGCGTTCGAACTGCGCGAGATGGCGGCGGGCCGCTATTCGATCGCGGTGCAGTGGCAGGGCGCAAACTGGTCGGGGTCCACGCCCGTCGAAATTCGCGCGGGCGCGCGGCGCACCGAATCGCTGCGTCTGACGGCCGATGGAAAGGTGCGGATCGAGGCGGGTGCGCCGGATGCGACGGGAGCGACGGGCGGGGAGCAACTGTCCGGCGGGCAAGTCTCCGCGCTGCCGCTCAACAAGCGCGATTTCAGCCAACTGCTGCTGCTGGCTGCGGGCACCCAGACCGACACCAACGGCGCAGCCAACTTTACCCAGCAATTCACCACCAACGGGCAGCGCGGAACGGCCAGCTTCTTCGCCATGGACGGCATCGATACCACCGACCCCGAAATGGGCGGGGCCACATTTTCCAATTTCAACGTAGACGCGATTCAGGAGATTCAATCCAGCTCCGGCGTGCTGCCGGCGGCCATCGGCCACGGCGCGGCCGGGTTCACGCTGGTGGTCAGCAAGAGCGGCGTCAACCAACTGCACGGCAGCTTCTTCGAGTTCGTGCGCAACGCCGCGTTCGATGCGCGCAACTTCTTCGACCGGCGGAGCGTAGCGCAGCCGCGCCGCATACCGGGCTTCAGCCGCAACGAATTCGGATTCGCCAACGGCGGCCCGCTCTGGCGCTCCCGCACGTTCTATTTCGTGCAGTACCAGGGCTTCCGCCAGGTGCTGGGCACGACGCAGGTACTGCCGGTGCCGACGGCAAACGAGCGTCTGGGGAAAGACACCACCGCATTTCCGGGCGACGTGCTGACCGTTCCGGTGGACCCGCGGATGAGCGCGGTGCTGGCGCGATACCCGCTGCCCAACGACGCCGGCGGGCCCTATGGAGAGCGCACTTATGCCACCTCGTCCAAGGTCCGGACGGTGACCGACCAGTTTTCGGTGCGCGTGGACCACCGGATTTCCGCCAAGGCGCAGCTCTTCGCGCGCTTCAACTGGAACAACGTGGAAGGACCGATTACGAATCCCAGCCAGACGGCGATTGACCGCTCGTTCGCGATTCCTTTTTTCGATCACCAGCGCAATTTTGGCCTGACGTACACGCGGACCCTGGCGGCGGGCTTTACGTGGGAGACGTCGTTTGGCGTCAACCGCTCGACGCCGAATTTTCCCACTCAGAACCACACGCAGCCGGCGCTCAATTTCGCCGACGGCCTGTACGAGGCGTTCAACGCGCCCGCGGGATCGATCATCGGGTCTTACGGAAATCTGTTCCAGTTGCGGCAGAATTTCACGCGGGTGCGCGGCGCGCATACCTGGAAGGCCGGCGTGGAATTGCGATTCAACCGCGATGTGACGGTTTTCGGCACGGCGCCCAACGGCACTTACACGTTCGGCGGCGGGGCGGCTTACTCGCCGGTAGAGATCCGCTCGCAGAGCGGGCTGCACAATATTCATGCGGGCGACCTGTTGCCCGACGCGCTGAGCGGGTTCCTCACCGCCACGCCGTTCTCCTACACGGTTACGGCCGCGCCCCTGCTGTTCGCGCAGGGGGAACGGATGGGGAACAGCGCGGTCCGCCGCCGGTCCTATGACTTCTATCTTCAGGACAACTGGAAGATCTCGCCAAGCCTGTCGATTGGTTACGGCGTGCGCTATGAGGTCAACTCGCCGATCGGTGAAGCCAAGATGCGGACCTCGGGGCTGGCGTTCGAGAATGCGTCCGGCCAGGCGGTGGACGCGGAAACGCCGGGCGCCCGCGTGCGCTTCCTGATCAACCGGCAGCCATCGTTTCCCACGGACTGGAACGGTTGGGGCCCCCGGCTGGGAGTGGACTGGCGGTGGGACAGCAAAACGGTATTTCACGCCGGTGGGGCGATCACCACCATGCTGCCGAATCTGTGGCAGGTTAACACCGCTACCGGAGGACTGCCGTACGTGGTTGGGCCGTTCTCCACCGCCGCGCCTGGGCGGCCGCTCCCGTTTCAGAACTCGGTGCTCGCCATCGCCATCCCGCCCGTGTACGGCGCTGACGGACAGTTGGTGTACCGTACGGGGAAATCGACCGATGTGCCTGCCAATACCGAAATGGACGTGCTGCGCTTCGAACGCGACCTGGCGGCGCTGAGCACCGACAAGGAGGTGCGCCCGGTGACGGCGCAGGGGATGGCGCGGAATTTCCGCAACGGCTACATCGGCACCTACACCGCGGGCGTGGAACGCAACGCCGGGGACGTGACGGTGGGCGCGAGTTACGTGGCGACGGTGGGGATCGGGCTGGCGCGAATCGATTGGCCCAATGGGTATGGCGGCGCGGACGCGACCTTCGCTCCCTACAGCGCCTACGGACCGATCGTGATGATGACGAGCCGTTCGCACTCCACTTACCATTCGCTGCAGACCTCTGTGGGGAAGAGCTCACTGCGCGCGGGGTTGGGCTTTCAGGCCAGTTATACCTTCAGCAGGAGTCTGGACGATAGCAGTTCGGTTCTGGGCGGATTCCTCTCCGGGTCAAGCGGAACGGTGCTGCAGACTTCGCCGCAGAATCCGCGGAACCTGGGAGGCGAAAAGGGTCCGTCCACCTTCGACGTGACGCATGCGTTTTCGCTGAGTGCGATTCAGCAACTGCCGTTGGAGCGGATTGCCGCGCTGCGCGCGCGGAGCAAGCGATGGTCAACGGGATGGCAACTGCTCGGGCTGGCGTCTGTTGCCGGCGGCGCTCCGTTCACGGTGTACTCGGGAATTCAGCAGACGGGGGCGGGCTCCAACGGCAGCGATCGCCCGGACCAGACGGGGCGGCCGGAGTTGTCCACCAGCCGCCGGATCCGTGAGGATTACTTCGGCCGCGGCGCGAACAATGCATCGTATTTCGCCATCCCGATCGGCGTTGCCGGGGGCACGGGGCCGAATTCCGGACGCTTCGGCACGTTGGGGCGGAACACATTTCGCGGCCCGGGCTTCCACAATGTCGATCTCTCGCTGGTCAAGGATACGCCGGTGGGCCGCGCGGGCAATGCGGAGCGGGTGGCGCTCGAATTCCGCGCCGAGATTTTCAACGTCTTCAACCTGGTGAATTTCGGATTGCCGGCGAATACCGTGCTGGGGCCGGGTTTCGGATTGATCAGCCGGACGGCGGGAACGTCGCGCCAGATTCAGCTCTCACTCAAGCTGCTGTACTGAGTCACAGCGAAGAGTTACTTCGCCGGTTGTCCGGCGGGGTATCGGTACATCTGCAGGCCCAGCGCCCAGCGGGGTTGGAAACCCTTCCAGACGATGCTGCCCTCGGTGGACTTGGGGGAGACGTCGAGGTAGGCGCGCCGCGACTCATCGCCTTTCAGGTAGAGATCGAGAAACGCGGTGATGAAGTGCTGATTGATGGCGGCGATGCGGTCTTTGCGCCACACCGGTTCATCGAAGAACGCGCGCGTGGTGAAGCTTCCCATGGCTTCGGGCGGAGGCGGATTGCCGCCCACGTTGTGCCGCGCGTTCTCGTAAACCAACATGCGGCGTTCCGAATTGACGGCGCCTTCGAACGCCTTACGGACCCCCTGCTCGTATCTGGAAACATCGTCCTGGTCGCCGACGATGAATAGCGAGGGGATGTGGATTCCCCCCAGCCCCTGGGCGTCCCAGTTCGTGTTCGGTGGCTGCGCGCCCCACGGGGCGATGGCGACCATGGCCTTGAGGTTGTCACGTTTGCGGGCTTCGAATTTGGCGTCGCCCACGGTCCACGCGTCGAAGTAGCCGCCGGGAATCGCGCGGGCGCTGCCGCCCTGTTTGCTATAGCCGGCGCCGGCGGTGGCCAGGGCGCCGTAGCCGCCCATCGAATAGCCGACGATGGCTACGCGCGAAGCATCCAGCAAGCCGTTCAGGAAATCTCCCGCCTGGAGAGATCGAGCCTGTAGGGCGTCGATGGTGAACCACTGGTCGGCGGCTCGGTTGAGCAGGGTACTGACGAAGGCCCCTTGCGCGCCGAACACCGAATCCGTGTGGTCGATGGCAGCCACCACGTAACCTTTGGATGCCAGGTTCTCGGTGAGATAGGTCAGAAACGTTCGCGAGCCCGGATAGCCGTGCGAGACCACCACCAGCGGAAAACGCTCACCGCTCACCGGCGGCGCATCGCGCAATGCCTTACCGGGAATGCGGAACGTCTTCGGCGCATCGGGCGCGGGCGCGCCGGGCATGGCGCTCTCGTAAGTCACGCGCTCTTCCTTGCCGGCCGGAATCATCGCCGGATACCAGATCTCGATCTTCAACGGGCGGTCGTAGAGCGGCGCCTTGCCGGATACCTTATCGAAGTGGAGGATATCGACCTGGCCGGGGTTCACCAGGTCGAGCGTGCGCACACCCACGCTCCAGCGGCCGCGCGGGGCCAGTTCGGGCGCGTCCGCCGGAGGAACGCTGAAGGAAACGGCCGGGGATTCCTGTGCCAGGGCGATCGCACAGCAGAAGAGTATGGGAATGAGGGCGCGGAGCACGGGGCGAAATCGCATCCCTCCATGTTGCCCGAGGCGAGTCCGCCTTGCAATCGGCCCCACCTGATGTTACATCCAAAGGGACTCGGGAGAGAACATGTCCATTCAACGCAGGAACTTCTTGGGATCCATCGGCGCCGCGGGATTGCTCGGCCTGGCTACTCCGCGCGAGCAGAGAGCGCAGGAGCAGGCGGCCCGCGCCACGCGCGCCATGCCCATCCCGAAGATCAAGGATGTCAGCGTAATTGAATGCCAGCCCGCCGGCGTGCGGCTCACGGTGGTCAAGATCACCACCGATCAGGACGGCCTGTACGGGTACGGCTGCGCCACCTTCACGCAGCGCGCCGATCTGGTGAAGCCCGCCGTGGAGCGGTACCTCAAGCCGTTCCTGCTGGGCAAGACGACGGACCGGATCGAGGACATCTGGCAATCCTGTTACGACAGCTCTTACTGGAAGAACGGCCCGGTGCTGAACAACGCGATCAGCGGCGTGGATCAGGCTCTGTGGGACATCAAGGGCCGTCAGGCGGGCATGCCGGTGTACCAGCTTGCGGGCGGGAAATGCCGCGAAGCGGTGGATTGTTATGCCCACGCCGACGGCGCGGATTTTCCCAACGTGGTGGAATCGGCGCGCCGCTTCATGGCGCAGGGATTCCGTCACGTCCGGGTACAGATCGGCGTTCCCGGCATGGCGGGCTACGGCAGTTCGCGCGGCACGGCTACCGTGAAGGCGCTGCACAACAAGCCGGTGTTCGAGCCCGCCGCGTACACGCGCCGCGCGCTCAAGCTCTTTGAGGTCTGCCGCAAGGAACTGGGCGACGAAGTGGAACTGCTGCACGATGTGCACGAGCGGGTGTCGCCGAATCAGGCCGTGCAGTTCTGCAAAGACGCCGAGAAATTCAAGCTGTTCTTCGTGGAAGATCCGCTCGCGCCGGAAGACATCGCTTACTTCCGCCAGATCCGCCAGCAGTGCGCCACGCCCATCGCGATGGGCGAGCTCTTCAACAGCCCGCACGAATGGACTCCGCTGATGGGGGAGCGGCTGATCGATTACATCCGGGTACACGTCTCCCAGGCCGGCGGTTTCACGCCGTGCCGGAAGATTGCCATCATGGGCGAGATCTACGGCGTGAAGACGGCGTGGCACGGGCCCGGCGACGTATCTCCCATCGGACACATGGCGAATGTAACTCTGGACTTAGTAAGTTATAACTTCGGAATCCAGGAGTATTCCTCATTCAACCAACGAACGCAGGAGATCTTCCAGGGCTGCCCGGAGATGAAGGACGGGTACCTGTGGGGCAGCGATAAGCCCGGTTGGGGGATCGAGATCGATGAGAAGGCGGCCGCCAAAGCGCCGTTCGGCAATCCGGCCAACGGGTTGAACGGCGGTTGGGGCGAGATCCGCCGCACGGACGGCACGGTGATCAAACAATGATGAATCGTCGCGAGTTTCTGGGCACCGCTGGTGCCGGCGCGGTCGGCACGGGCGCTGTATTTGCCGGTCCCTATCAACGCGCCGCCGCCGGGCTGCGGAAGAAGGTGAAGATCACTGGCGTCAAGTGCATGATCGTGCGCGGCACCTGGGATTGGAACCTGATCAAGATCGAAACCGACGCCGGCCTTTACGGTATCGGCGAAGCCTATTGGGGATGGGGCGTGAAGGACCTGGTGCTCAACAAACTGGCGCCCATCATCGTGGGCGAAGATCCGCTCAACGTCGATAAGCTGTACACCAAAATGCTCATGCAGAGCGCCGGGGCGGGCGCGATTGGTGGCGTCACGATGACCGCGGCCAGCGGCATTGAAATCGCGTTGTGGGACCTTTGCGGACGCAT
>JADGNS010001050.1 GCA_017883355.1 Candidatus Solibacter sp. | reverse complement strand
AGGGGGCCGAAGCCAATCCCAGGGGAGACGGCTACCGCGGCCTTCTCCAGGACGAGTTTGGCGAACTCCAGGGAGCCGATGGCGCGGTATTTCTCGGGGATCGCCGCCCACAGGAACATGGAGCCGCGCGGACTTTCCACCGGCCAGCCGGCGCGGTTCAGACCGTGCACCAGGACGTCGCGGCGCTTCTGGTAGATGGCGCAGATCTTTTTGGTATCCTCTTCGCACTCGCGGAGGGCGATGATGCTGGCAATCTGGACGGGCTGGAAAACGCCGTAGTCCAGGTAGCTCTTGATGCGCGCCAGGGCGGCGATCATTTTCGGATTGCCGAGGCAGAAACCCACGCGCCAGCCGGCCATGTTGTAGCTCTTGGAGAGGGAGAAGATTTCCACGGCGACATCCTTGGCGCCCTCCACCTGCAGGATGCTGGGCGGCTTATAGCCGTCGAAGCCGAGGTCGGCGTAGGCGAAATCGTGGACGATGAGGGTGCCGTGGTGGCGCGCCAGGCTGACGATCTCGCGGAGGAAATCGAGATCGACACAGGTGGTGGTGGGGTTGTGCGGGAAGGAGATGAGGAGCATCTTGGGCTTGGCGGTGGACCGGCGATAGACGTCTTCCAACCCACTGAGGAAGGTGGCGGCATCGGGCATGGGGAGCATGCAGGCGTGGCCTTCGGCCATGAGGACGCCGTACTGATGAATGGGATAGGCGGGGTTGGGCGAAACCACGACGTCGCCGGGCCCGACGGTGGCGAAGAGGAGGTGGGCGAGGGCGTCCTTGGCGCCGATGGTGACGATGGCTTCGGTGTCGGGGTCGAGTGCCACGCCGTAATTGGTCTGGTAGCGGCGGGTAATCTCCTCGCGCAGTCTGGGGATGCCGCGGGATTGGGAGTAGCGATGATTGCGCGCATTGCGGGCGGCTTCGATCAGCTTGTTGACGATGGGGCGTGGGGTAGCGCCGTCGGGGTTCCCCATGCCGAGATCGATCACGTCGATCTGCGCGGCACGGGCTTTGGCGCGCATCTCGTTGATCACGGCGAACACGTAGGGGGGGAGCTTCTGAATGCGGTAGAACTCGTCTGAGCTATCGGGCATTCCTTATTTTACGCTGAGCGGGCGGAAACCCGGCGCGATTCGCTGGAGATGGCGTCCCCAAGGGGATTCGAACCCCTGTTATCGCCGTGAAAGGGCGGTGTCCTAGGCCAGGCTAGACGATGGGGACTTACTGGCTGGATGCAGGCGGACTCTTCTACTGTAGCTTCCGGGACACGGCCTCGTCAACTTTGGTTTGCCGCCAGCACGGGTCGTAGGTGGATGGGGTTGGCGTCGGGCGCAGACCGATCGAGTGCAGAGGCACGCCGGGCGGCGGCGGCGAGCATGGCTTCGGCGACGGCTGGAAGCGGGAGAATCTGCGCGGCGGCGCCGAGCGCGACCGCTTCGCGAGGCATGCCGTAGACCACGCAGGTGGCTTCATTCTGCGCGATGGTGTGGGCGCCGGCCTGGCGCATTTTCAGGAGGCCGTGGGCGCCATCGTTGCCCATGCCGGTGAGCAGGACGCCCACCGCGTCGGCGCCGGCCGCCTCGGCGACGGAAGAGAAGAGGACGTCGACCGACGGGCGCTGGTAGCAGACGCGGGGGCCTGTCTTCACGCTGACGTAGTAGCGGCCGCCGGTAGAGCGCAGCAACATGTGGAAATCGCCGGGGGCGATGAGGGCGAGGCCTGGGCGCAGCGGGTCGCCGTCTTCGGCCTCCTTGACGTCCATGGCGCAGAGATCGTTCAGGCGTTTGGCAAAGGCGCGGGAGAATTGCGCGGGAATGTGCTGGGTGATCACGATGCCGGGGCAGGATTGGGGAAGCAGCGAGAGCACGTTGGCGATGGCTTCGGTGCCGCCGGTAGAGGCGCCAATCGCCAGTACCGTCCTGGGCGACACCGCGGGCGCGAGCAGGCGGGCTGGCGCGGAGGTTTTTGTCGCGCATGCCGTGCCGGCGATTCCCGGGCGGCGGATGCGGGCGGCGGCGGCGGCGCGAACCTTGTGGGCGAGGTTCTGGCGCAGTTCTCCCACGGAGTACGGACCGCCGGGTTTGGCCAGGACTTCGACGGCGCCGAATTCCAGGGCCTGTAGGGCGGCGAGGCAGGAAGGTTGGGCGAGGCTGCTGATGATGATGGCGGGCAGCGGGTGGAACTGCATCAGCTTTTTCAGAAACGTCAGGCCATCCATGCGGGGCATTTCGATATCGAGCGTGAGCACGTCGGGGCGAAGCGCGAGGATTTTGTCGCGCGCGACGTAGGGATCGGGCGCGGTGCCCACCACCTCGATGTCGCTCTCGCCGGACAGGGCCTCGGCGAGGATTCTGCGGACGATGGCGGAATCGTCAACGATCAGGACGCGTATCTTTGGGTTGCCGGGCATGTCCGTGTATCCATTTGGATGGCCACCGAGAGCGTGCCGCTGCCGGTCTCGACCGTATACCGGGTGGCTTTGGGAATGTCGTAGTTTTTCTCCGCCAGAAGGAGGGGGCCGGTATCGTCCGCCACGATTTGCGGGGCGCCCAGGCGGAAGGTGGCGCTGCTTTCGAGCCGGCTGAGCACGGCCCCGCAGATCATGTTGGCGAGCTCGAGAGTGACGTCGGCGCTCTGCTGGGGGGCGAGCGACTGCGCATCCTGGCCGAGGAAGTCGGCGGCGATGGTGTGGGCCGCGGCGCGGGCAATGCGCATCTGGAAGCGGCCCGGCGGATCGCCATCGAAGGTCAGGCGGACGGTGAC
>JADGNS010001049.1 GCA_017883355.1 Candidatus Solibacter sp. | reverse complement strand
ATGCCTTCTTTGCAGTATTCTTCCAGTTTATCAACGGGCGCGCCGATCCGGTCGCGGAGTCGCAGGTTTTTCGCTTGGCTGGTCTGTCGCCATCTCGGACTTCTGCCGCTAACGGTCCCGAAACGGCGATCTGGGAAGCATCGACACGCCGCCAAGTGAACGGCGCTCAACAACTATGCCGCGTCTCTGATCTCGATGGCCAACTCCTTGCCGAGCGCCTGGAACGCGGCTTCGATCTGGTCGAGCCTGGTCCTGGCATCTTCGTTATGGCCTGCAGCAAAAGAGCGATCACCTCCGCGCGCTTACCAGCGATGGTCGTCATCTTTCCAATCGTTCCGTACATCGCCCTCTCCTGCGGTTCAGCCCACGCTGTCGTGCCCGCGATGCCCATGAGGCCGCTCAAGATCTCTCTGCGTCCCAACGTCATCCCTTGATCTTAGAACTAAGCGTCTGGATGCCGCTCGATCAACCCGGTCAGATAATCGACGACGCGCTCAAACGGATCGAATCCGAACGCCTGGCCAATTGGGGAACGGAGGTTGGAATTCGCGTTCACATCGTAGAAAATCTGCCGGCCCTCGGCTGGCTCCAGATACTCAATGCCGCCCACATCCAGACCACCGGACGCCACGATCTTTTCGCCCATGGTGACGGCGTTCGCCGGCACCTCCGGGAAGGGGTAAAACTCCACTGGCTTGGCCGGCGCCTGCGCGGGGACCTCGCAGCGCGACACTCCCCCACCTTCCGGATTACAGGCTTCCGACGGGCACAGATTGAAGGCGCCGTTTGAGACCACACGCATCGCGTAGAGCAGTCGCCCTCCCAGGAATTCCATACGGACGATCCCCCGTGCCGCATCCACCTGGAAGTACTCTTGCAGCAGCAACAGGTGGTCGGGCAGCCACAGCGACGGCTGATCGCGCAACAGCCTCCGCAACTCGTCCGGGGACTCCAGCAGGAACATGCGCGCGCCGCTGCCGCCTTGTTCCGGCTTGAGCAAGGCCGGCCAGCCGCCGGTCCACTGCTCCAAGGCGGTCTCGGGGTCGTTAAAGGCCAGCGAGCGCGGATGGGGAATCCCCAGCTTGTGCAGCAAGGCGGCCTGCGCCGACTTGCTGAGTTCCAGCAGAAATGCGCTGGAACCATTCAAGACCCGCGCACCTCCAAGTTCCAAAGAACGCATGAGGGACAAGGCCAGGGGCACCGCGCGTGTGTTGCCGCGGACATAGGCGCTAGGGCTGGCCTGATTGAAGTAGAGCGGCGCCGTGGGGACTGCGTCCGGATCGAACGCCGCGCGCTTCAAGTCGAGCGCGGCATAGCGAACGCCGCGGCGGTCGAGCGCCGCCCACAACGGTTTCTGCCATTCCGGATGTTCGTAGAGGACTACCAGGTCGCTCCGCATGCTACTCCTACTATAAAGGTGGCGCCGGGAAGCGGACGGCGACCCCAAGGGCCGGGGTTTGCCACGCACGGATCATCCCGCGGTTGCTCATCGAAAGGGGTGGTCTCGCGGCGGCGTCGTCGCCCGAAACTGGGCGCTGGCCGGCGTGCGAGTCGAAAAGTAGCGAGTGAATATATACTGAACTGTGCCGGGAGCTCAAAATGGAAATCCCGGATAATACCCGAAACTCTCGTATCGCTTGCTCGATGCGATAATGACGAAAGCCGCTGTCTACCTCCGGGAAGGAATAGGAGTTGCCGGAATAAACCCGGCAAGGCAAATAGGATAAACATGAAAACGAGAATCGATCTTGTACTAATGCTCGCACTGGCGCTCACGCTGATTGGCGCCACGTTGACGATGGCCCAACAGGCCGGGGCCAATGTTCCTCCGCCCAGGCCGAAAGGCCCATGTGACATCTACGCCGCCGCCAGCGACCCCTGCGTGGCCGCCCACAGCACCACGCGCGCGCTGTACGCCTCCTACAACGGCCCGCTCTACCAGGTCCTGCGCCAGTCGGACGGCAAGACCTTGGACATCGGCGTCGTCCAGCCCGTCGCATCGCCGGTCCCGGATGCGGGCGGATACGCCAACGCGGCCGCGCAGGACGCGTTCTGCGCCAACACGTACTGCTGGATCACCACCATCTACGACCAATCCCCCAAGCACAACCACCTCATCCAGGCGCCCCGCGGCGGATTCAGCGGCCCGGCCATGGGTGGGTTTAACAACCTCCCGGTCGCCGACATGGCGCCGATTACGATCATGGGCCACAAGGCCTACGGCGTCTTCATCGCGCCGGGCATGGGCCTCCGCCAGAACGACACCAAGGGCACCGCGGTCGACGACCAGGCGGAGGGGCAGTACTGGGTCATTAACGGCCACCACTACAACTCCGGCTGCTGCTTCGACTACGGCAATGCCGAGACGGACAGCCGCGATGACGGCAACGGCACCATGGAAACCACCTACTACGGCAACGCCGGCGCCTGGTATCGCGGGAGCGGCCCCGGCCCCTGGATCATGACCGACCAGGAGAATAATCTGGTCGGCTGCGTCAACCCGGATGGATCCAAAGCCTGCGCCAACCTGCCCAGCATCACCTGGCGATTCGTGACCGCGATCGCCAAGGGCGAACCGCACCACTGGACCTCCATGGGCGGCGACGCGCAGAAGGGCGCCCTGTCGGTCATGTTCGACGGACCGCGCGTCGACGTCACCTACGACCCGATGCGCAAGCAGGGGGCCATCCTCCTGGGCAACGGCGGCGACAACAGCGTCGGCTCGCAGGGCACCTTCTATGAAGGCGCGATGACGGCCGCGGGCAC
>JADGNS010001048.1 GCA_017883355.1 Candidatus Solibacter sp. | reverse complement strand
GAAGCGCGTCGCAAAGTCGAGCACAAACCGGTTGGTTACGTCCATCTCAGACCGAGGCCACATAGTTGTGGGGCAGCCAATCCTGGCTGCCGCCGGCTTTCAGCCGGCGCTGGACGGGCGCGAAGACTCGCGCGTGGCTCGAGAGAGCCGCCTAAAAGGCGGCTGCGGGCAAGATTGCCCACCCCACAATTGATGCAGAATTCTGCAACGGGAAAGGTGAGTGGCATTGGGTTGCCAACCTGCCCCACAACTTCCGCCGTGTTCCGGTTCCCGGGAAAACTATGTGGTATTGTCATCTCTGCATTCGCGATACAACTGTTCCCATTGAGAGGTTACCGAGTTCAGGTCGAAGCGCGCCAGCGCCCACTCGCGGGCGCGCCGGCACATTTCGCGCCGCGCCGCGACGGGTAGTTCCACGAGCCGCGTCATGGCGGCGGCCAGAGCTTCCGGATCGCCGCAGGGCGCGAGAAAGCCGGTCTGCCCGTCCAGCACGGCATCGCGCGCGCCGCCCACGTCGGTGGTCACACAGGGCAGGCCGCTCGCCGCCGCCTCCAGCAGCACCATCGGCAACCCTTCCACCACGGAGGACAGCACGAGGCCGTCGGCCGCATTCATCAGTGCGGGAACGTCCTCGCGCGCGCCCAGGAAATGGGCGCGCACCCCGAGTTCGCGAGCCAGCGTTGCAAGTTCGGACTCCAGCGGTCCCGTGCCGGCGATGAGAAGGATGCCGCCGCCCAGCCGGGCTGCGGCGCGCAGCATCGTGGGATAGTCTTTCTTCCACATCAACCTTCCGGCGGCCAGCCAGACGAACTCGTCGCCGGCGCCGAACTCGCCGCGCAGGCGGTCGCGGCTCGCCGTGTCCGGCCGGAACCGTTCGGTATCGACGCCATTGGGAATCACGCGCAGCCTGGCGCGCCGCACCGCGCCCGAAGCCGCGTGACGCTCCGCCACCGCCTGACAGACGGCTACCGTGGCGTCGGCCAGCGGATCGGTGGCGCGGTACAGCCAGTCGCGGAAACGTGTGCCGGTCCCGTGCCGGCTGCTCTCGGCCATGCTGTGCAGCGTGGAGACGATCAACGGCGCCGGGAAGGCCAGACGCATCAGACGGGCCAGCAGGTTGGCGTGAAACATGTGGCTGTGCAGCACGCGCGGCCGCTCCTTGCGGAGGATGACCGCCAGGCGCGTCAGGGCCAGCGGATTCGGCCGGCCTGGTTGCATGCCGAGCGAATGGAGCGGGACGCCGGCCGCGGTGAGTTCGGCTTGAAATGCACTGGGGTCGAGCAGGGAAACGACAGTCACCGGCCAACCTCGCCGGCGCAGCGACAGAGCGAGCAGGGCCACCTGCGTTTCGGCTCCCCCGCGGGCCAGGTTGGTGGTGAGCAGCACGACCGGCCCGGTCATCGAGTGGCTCCGGCGAGGCGCTCGAAAAGCCCGGCATAGGATGCGACCATGGTGTCCACGTGGAAGGCGGCGGCGCGCCGCAGGGCCGCGGCTGCCAGGTCTTGCCGGCGGCTGGGATCGCGGGCCAGGGAGACCAGCGCGGCGGCGAAGGCACGCTCTTCTCCAGCGGGCACGAGGATCCCCGTCTCCCCGTCGGCGACCAGTTCCGGCACGCCGCCCACCGCGGTTGCCACCACGGGCAACCCGGCCGCCATGGCTTCCATCACCGCCAAGGGGCTGCCTTCCCAGTGAGAGGACAAGGCGAAGAGGTCGCAGGCCGCCAGCATCTCGGCGACCTCTGCCCGAACGCCCAGAAAATGCACCCGATCGGCGACACCGCGTTGCGCGGCATACGCGCGGGCGGCTTCGCGCAGGCTGCCGTCTCCGGCCAGCAGCAGGCGGCCGTGGGGAGCATCGCCGAACGCCTGGGGACCGAAGGCCTGGGCGAACGACTCAATGAGACCGAGCGGGTTCTTTTGCGGCTCCAGGCGGGCCACGGAAGCGATCAGAAAATCGCTTTCGGCGAAGCCGTTTTCCTGCCGCCACTGGCGGCGCGCACCGGGCCGGCGGAACGAAGCCACGTCGATGCCGTTGGGAATCGTCGCCGCGGGTTCGGTGCCGTAGCACTCGCGGTAGGAACGGCGCACCTGTTCGCCTACCGCGACCGCGGCCACGCGGCGCCGAAACGCCACGCGGTGAATCAACCGGCCGGTCAGATCCACTTCCTTGGCCGCCAGATTGTGTACCGTGTGGACCATCGCGCCGGCGCGTGCGGCCAATCCCGCCGGAAGGCTGTAGCGGAGCACGTAGGAGTGGGTGTGGATCACCGCGGGCCGGAAGGCGCGCATGACGCGGAATAGCCGCGGCACCATGCGCAGGTCCAATCCCGGGTGCTTGCCGAGGTGCCAGGTCTTGACCGCGGACTCGGCCAACGCCGGCTCGAGCCCGTTAGGAAGCGCATCGAACAAGGACACCACGGCGGTCTCGAAGCGGCTGGGATCCAGGCGGCAGGCCAGCGACACCGCCAGCCGCTCGGCGCCGGCGCGCTGCAAGGACGCCAGGACTTCCAGAACGCGGATCTTCACTCGTGTAACCCGGCGGTCCGCCAGGGACGGCCCCACTCCGTCATGATCAGCGCCACGATCAGCCAGCTCGGTTTGTAGTGCTCCCAGGTAAGAGTCGAGACCCCGACCGTCCAGACCGCCAGCATGATGGCCCACAGGGCGCGCTCGGTGGACGGCAAAGTCCAGACATACATGGCGACGGTGGCGAGCAGGAGCGCGTACACGCCGAAGCCGACAGCGCCGCACTCCACCAGCACGGAAAG
>JADGNS010001047.1 GCA_017883355.1 Candidatus Solibacter sp. | reverse complement strand
CGGCCAGATCGGCCAAAGTCATTGTACTCGTCGCAGTCGTCATTCGATCTCCTTGTCTGATCGATCTTGACACCGAGAGAAGCCCGCGTCAGTGACTCAAGTCACGCGGAGGGTCCCGGCACGCGGCGTGTCGCCAGCGAATGGCGGTATCGGAAGGTCGTCTGCAAAAATCTTCAGGGAACTGCCGCTCGGACCTTCAAGATGATCCGCCGGTAGGACGTCAGTCGCGGCGTTCCCTCGTCCGTTACCTCCAAAACCACATGCGCCGTGCCTGAGCCCGAACACCGGCCAGCCCCCGGCAGCCATACCGGCCGGCACGCGGCCGTGGGCGTGACAACCACCGTTGCCGTGTCGGTCCCGGCAAGCGTCACGGCCGCCGGGTTCGTCCCAGTGGTACCGGCTTCCGCATAGTGAAACCACCGGAAATGGAGCCGCTGGCCATCGGGATCACGGCTCGCGCTCGCATCCAGCGTCACGGGACGCCCTACCTCGGCTTCGATCACAATCGGCGCCGTCCCCTTTTCTCCGTTCACGCTGAGCGCGGGGTTGTGATTGGCATGCTGAAAATCGGCCACGGTCCAGTCCATCCGCGCCGCGAAGTCATTCTGGTAGGCCTCCCGCCATCGCCAGATGGTCGCCTGGTCGGAGGTGACCTCTCGCCCATCCGCACCGCGCACCGTGTCCTGCGAGGTTACACGCGAGAACAGGTCGCCACCCTGGGTCCAGATGGCGTGCGTCTCTCCACGAGGCGTCCGGTAGACATACCGCCCACCCCAGCCGCCCCAATCCGGCCGGCGCCAGGCGTTCAATCCGTTATCGATCAGGCCCAGATACGACGGCGTATCGCCCTCCATGATAAAAGCGAACTTCGGATACATCTTCCCTAGCGGACCTTTGCTGCGTATGTTCGCCTCCAGCCACTCGTTGGTCACGGTGCGCGAATCCGCGCCGGCGCAATTGCGGTAATACAGGTCGCCGCTGATCCCGGTCCAGGTGGCGTAATAGTATTCGTCGCCGGCTTGCGTCGAGGGCATCGCGATGTAGAAAAGTCCCGGAAACTCGCGCCTTATCCAGGCGCCGGCGTCGTCCTGATCGGAGATCGAATAGACGCGCAGCTTGCCGACAAACGTCTTCAACTCCTCCGGCGTCCGCGTCGCGCGAACCTCGATCAACGCCTGCGCCAGCGTATTCGCACCGCCCCACAGGCAGATCCACAGGGGACGCGGATCGTCGCGGCCGGCGGCCCGGATCAGAGCTTTTGCCCCTTCCGAAGACCGACCCGTGCCGGTGGACGCCAGGCCGTAGCGCGGCTGCCCGGAGAACACGCGATCCGAGAGCTCTTCCGCCGTGGGCCACCCGTTTGCGTGCAGCATCAGGTTCGGCCGCACCTTCCCGTAAGCCTGAATCAACGCGCGCATCGTCTCCGGATGCACGGCAGCCTTCTGCCACACCGAAGTCGTGGCCACCAAGGCTTCGATGTCAAGCTGGTTCGAGTAAACCAGCAGCCGCACCAGCGACATCTGGTCGTCGGGCTCATTGCCGATATCGCTGAGGATCACCACGCGCGGACGGCCCGTGAACTCATCCGCCGGCGGCGCGGCGGATGGCGCTTGCCCAGTAGCGTATCCCGCTAACGCCACGACAATAGCGGCGAGCACAACGGCCCGCCATCCAAGTCTCGAAGAACACCACCGGTTCATGAACGACTCCTGTCCCACATCAAAGGTCTACCGTGCTGCGCTCGGATCTCCAGTAGGCGGCGGGGCGTGATCTTCCTTCGATGGAGGCCCCAGCAATTCCCTCAACAGCGGCTGCAACGCCTCGGCCCATACCCGGTAGCCCTGGAGGGTGGGATGCAGCCGGTCGCGCGCGTTCATCATGCCCTCATGAAGCTGACCGCTGCCGTCGGCAAGCCGGCCGTTGATATCGAGGTATCGCACCCGGCGCCCGTCCGCCATTTTCGACAGGCTGGCGTTCACCTCGCGGATCACCGGCCCGTACGATTGGTTGTCGTTGCGCGGGAAGATCCCCGTAACGACAACCGTGGCCCGCGGAGCCTTGCTCTGCATGAGGCGCACAATGGCGGACAGACCGCGTGCGATCTCTTCAGCGCCCACTCCATCCGGCAGATTATTCGTGCCCGCCAGCAGGACGATGACTTTCGGATCCACGCCATCCAGCTCGCCATTCTCCAGCCGCCACAGGATGTTCTGAATCCGGTCCGCGCCCCATCCGAAATCCGCCGCGTTCCAGCCGAAGAAACTCTCCTTCCAATGGGCCAATAACTCCGGATAATCGGTGGCGCCCCACCGGCGCACGATCGAATCGCCTTCGAAGTAAACATCGATCCGCCCGGAGCGCGCCTTCTCGAGCAGTTGCTCATGCGCCAGCATCGAATTGCGGTCGGTTCGCGCCACCGCCGTCCAATTCATCGGAGCCTGGGGTGTGTCCTGTCCGGGGCTGGCGAGTAACGGGAGCCCGGCGACCACGAAACAACCGATAAGCCCAGGCGTCACGAATTGGTTCTTCCTCATCAGACGCCATGATATCCTCTCGGGCCGACGTGCGCACACGCGGGTGCGCGGTACGCTACTTCCGCGGCAGGTGGTTTCAGGCGCGCTTGGTAAAGAGCCCCCGCTTCAACTGTAGTCGCGGCGGTGTGGCAGCAAGCTCCGCATTCGCGTACAGACCCGCTATCCTGGTATCAGGAGGTGGCAGGGTGATCCCCGTCGAAAAGATGAGCGATGAAGATTTCGAGCGGCATGCCCTCGCG
>JADGNS010001046.1 GCA_017883355.1 Candidatus Solibacter sp. | reverse complement strand
AACTGGGCACTGAGACGAAGGTAGACGCGGAGAACATCGTTCCCTACATGCTGAAACGAGCTACGATTTACTCCCGCTTGTCAGAATTCGCGAATTCCAAGGCCCCAGTGATGACCATAATCGTGATCGACGAGAATGGCGAAACCGAGGGTTTCAACCTCAGAGCGCAACCTTTGCCTCCCGAAGGCCACAATGCCGGCTACAAGGACACTGCCAAGCTGAAGCTTCCCTTCTCGGGCCAGTGGCTCGTGTACCAAGGCGGGCACGGCGTCTTTAACAACGGGTATCAGATGAGCGAGGACCAACAGTTTGCCATGGATTTTGTTCTGCTAAAGAACGGGAGTCCTTTTGAGGGAGACGCCACGACTAACGAACAGTTCTACTGCTTTGGCCAGCCGGTATTGGCCCCTGCAGACGGCACGGTGGTCAGAGTGGTGAATGATATCGGGGACAATGCTCCGGGCAAGCCCAGTCAGGAGACCCCGAATGGAAACATGATCCTGATGTCGCACGGCAACAACGAATACTCCCTGCTGACGAATCTGAAGCAAAACAGCGTTAAGTTGAAGCATGGAGACGCGGTCAAACAGGGTGATCCCGTGGGAGAGTGTGGCAACTCTGGCGGTTCGGCTGTTCCCAGAGTGCACTACCAATTGCAGAATTCGGCGAGGTTTCCAAGGGTGGAGTCGTTGCCGGCGCAATTCGTCGACTATATAGCGGACGGCAAGCCAGTGGCTGTAGGTGAAGTCGTAAAAGGACAGACGGTCAGCAACGGACCTACTTCGAGCACCTCTCAACCGGCGGAGAAAAAATAAGGGCTACGGTTGCAAGGCAGGCGCCGTTCTCTGCGTAGCTGGTTTCGTGGTTGAAATGGGCCGTGGTCTCCAGTGGGGTGGGTGTCGGGTTGAAAGCCGAAGACAGGCAGTCGCGACGCACAACCTCCGAAGCGCAAGTGTACGAGACCAAGCTTCGGGTGCGCTATGCGGAGACGGACCAGATGGGCGTGGTCTATCACTCCAACTTCGTCATCTGGTTTGAGGTGGGCCGGGTGGAAATGCTGCGCCAACTCGGCTTCACCTATCGTGAAATGGAGAAACAGGACGGCACGCACATCGCCGTCGTGGACATGCGCTGCCGTTACAAAGCCCCGGCCCGCTACGATGAAATGGTCACCATTCGGACGCACCTGGTCAATGTGCGCAATTCTTTGTTGCATTTCGGCTACGAGGTCGTACGCGACGAGGATGGTACCCTGCTGGCCGAGGGCGAGACCGTGCACCTTGTGGTGGATTCTGAATTCAACCGAATCCCTCTGCCGCAGAGGTACATGGCGTCGTTTTTGAAGGCGGCAGGAAAAAACTGAGGCGACTGGCGAGCGGCGGTGCTTGCCAAAATTCGCGGGAATCGGGTCTTGGACAGACTTGCTGCAGAACGTCACGCCTCTTGGTGAAGCACGTTTAGCAACTCGAAACTGACCTCTATTTCAAAATGCAAGCGCTCCACATCAACGGCAACGATCTGACCCTCGACGATGTTCGCCAGGTGGTCCATGAGCGGCGTCCGATTTTGTTGCAGTCGGAGGCGCGCATCGCAGTCGAACGCGCGCGCGCCGTGGTGGAAGACCTGCTTGAGAACGATCGTGTCGCCTACGCCGTAAACACTGGCGTCGGCAAACTCGCCGATCTTCGCATCTCGCTAGACGATATACGCCAGCTTCAAATCAAACTTTTGCGCTCGCACGCGGCCGGCGTAGGCGAACCGCTGGCGGAAGACGTTACGCGCGCCATGGTGCTGCTGCGCGCCAACTCGCTCGCCAAGGGTTTCTCCGGGGTTCGCCCCGCGGTCATTGACACGCTTTGCGAGATGCTGAACCGTGGCGTGCATCCTGTGATTCCGTCGCAGGGAAGCGTGGGAGCCAGCGGCGATCTGGCTCCGCTGGCGCATCTCGCGCTGGTGCTGATCGCGGAGGGCGAAGCCACCTTCCGCGGCAAGCGCATGGCGGCCGCGGAAGCACTGAAGCAGGCCGACATCAAGCCACTGGCGCTGCAAGCCAAAGAGGCGATCTCCCTCATCAATGGCACGCAGGGCATGCTGGCGGTCGGATTGTTGGCCACTCTGCAGGCGAACATACTCGCGGACACCGCCGATGTGCTCGGCGCTCTCACCGTGGACGCGCTGAAAGGTACCGATGCCGCGTTTGACAAGCGCGTCCACCAGGCGCGCCCCCACGCGGGACAGTCACTGGTCGCGGAGAACCTGCGCCGCATGTTGGAAGGCAGCCTGATTCGCGAGTCGCACCGCGAGTGCCAGAAGGTGCAGGATGCCTATTCGCTGCGCTGCATCCCGCAGGTCCATGGCGCGGTCCGCGATACGCTCGTCCATTGCCGCCAGGTCTTTGAGATGGAAATGAATTCGGCGGTGGATAACCCGCTGGTCTTTCCCGAGGAAAGGAAAGTGGGCGCGCCGAAACGTGGCGTGGGCGCGCCGGTCCCCGGCGACATCCTGTCGGGCGGCAACTTTCACGGCGAACCGCTGGCCTTCGCGCTCGATTTTCTGGCCATCGCGCTCAGCGGGTTGGCTGGCATCTCGGAGCGGCGCATCGAGCGGCTGGTGAATCCCGCCCTGAACGAAGGGCTGCCTGCGTTCCTGGCGCCCGGCGCCGGCTTGAACTCGGGCTTCATGATGGCGCAGGTCACCGCCGCCGCTCTGGTCAGCGAAAATAAAGTTCTGGCGCATCCCGCGTCCGTAGATGCCATCACCACGTCGGGCGACC
>JADGNS010001045.1 GCA_017883355.1 Candidatus Solibacter sp. | reverse complement strand
GGTTTTCCGGTGTGGAGGATGCCACGGCGCTCGCCGCCTGTCGAGAGCTGTTTCAGGCGGAGCGATAGGGACCAGACAGCGACCGTTAGAAGGCGAGGAAGAAGCGGGTTGACAGACAAAAGCGTCTGTCCCACGTTGCATTGAGGGATGACCCAGGACCGCGAGCCTAGTCTTCGGTTTCTTTTGCCCGGACAAAAGCGGAGCCTTAGCCGGGTCGATCAATTGGCGGCCGGATGCCGGCAGCCGGTAGAAGTTCTTCAGCTTGCGCAGGCACGTGGGTGCTTCCACGGTGACGGCGATTTCGCGGCAGAAGTCCAGACTCAGCGCCGTCAGAACCATGCTCCCGATGGCGGCGATGCGCCCGGGAGGTGGGCGGAGTTCGCCAACCGGCGGCGGTGGAGCGATCCGTGGCCTCTCGCGCCCTACGGCACGGTGAGCGAGACCGGAACGTCCACTACCCGAGTGGCGTCGCCGGCAGGAATCGAGAGGGCCACCGAAACGGTCCCGTGATAAGAGCCGCGCGCCAGACCAGCCGGGTTGACGCTGACCGCGATCGATTCGCCGGTGAACCCTGTCGAGCGGTTCGCAGTCAGCCAGGGAGCGCCATCGGCAGTGCTCACGCGGACCGCGTATGCAAACGGCTCGGCGAAGTTCGCCGACATAGTGAGGGTCTGGCTTTGCGCCACCGAACCCGCGGCGTTGATGCGATCCGGCGAGACCACCAGCTTGTACGGTGTCCCGATCACTTCCCGGATAAAGTTAAGCCCCGGCTCGGGGAGATAGAGGTTCCCCGCCTGGTCGAAGGCGACCGCTCCGGGCGACCAGCCTTGCCCGCCCACCAGACTTGCCGCGAGGGCCGGTCCGCCGTCACCGGTGTTGGAAGCCGCCGCGTTTCCGGCTACACGTTGGATCGTTCCATCGGCCGCCAGGCGCAGCACCAGCGCATAGCCTCCCTCCGACAGGTTGAGCAGGCCGTTGCGGTCCAGCGCCAATCCCACTACCGCGCACAGTTGGACCTGCGTGGCGGGCGCTCCATCGCCGGTGAACTGCCCCGGTCCTCCGGTGCACGGCTGGCCGGTTCCGGCGACCCTGGTCAGCGAACCATCCGGATTCACGCGATTCACCGTGGAGAATACCGACGGGGGCAGCGCGCGAGTCCATGCCACGTAGAGGTTGCCCTGCGGATCGACCGCCACGGCATTGAAGTAGTCCACCCCCTGTTGCCCGGGCCCAGCTACCGTCGTGATGATGCCGTTCTTGTCGATCTTGCGCACACGCGCATTCGAAGTATCGGCGATGTAGATGTCGCCCTGCTGACTGAACGCCACCTCTCCGGGTTCGTTCAGAGTAGCGTTCACCGCCGGTCCGCCGTCTCCTTGGGAGCGATTGAGCCCCGTTCCAGTTCCCGCGCCCGCCACCAGATGGATGTTGCCATCCAGTGTGATCTTGCGAACCCTGCTGTCGCCCGAAATCAGATACAGAGCTCCATCCGGGCCCACCGACAATGGCCCTGGATTGAAGAGATCGGCCTGCGTGGCCGGTCCGCCATCGCCGATGGTACCTCGCTGGCCCGTGCCCGCGAACGTGCTCACGGTGCCGTTCGGAGCGATCTTGCGAATCACATTTCCCTGCGTTTCACTCACGTACAAATTGCCGAATGAGTCAAATGCGACGCCGCCCACCAGGGAGAACGTGGCGTGGATCTGGGGTCCCCCATCGCCGCTTGAACCAGGGGAGAACAAGCGCGCGTCTTTCTTGCCGCTGCCTGCGATCGTAGTGATGGCTCCATCCGGCGTCATCTTGCGCACGCGGCGGTTGCCGTAATCGGCGATCAGGAGGCTGCCCGAGGTGTCGAACACCATTTCCGCGGGCGTACAAAGCTGTGCGCTCAGCGCAGCGCCGCCGTCCCCCGAGAATCCACACGTGCCCGTGCCCGCTATGGTGGCGATGGTTCCGTCCGGCGCGACGGTTCGGATGCGGTGGTTCCCGGTATCGGCGATATAGATGTTGCCCTTTTCATCGAGAGCCACTCCACTAGGCGCATCCAATTGGGCGGCCGTCGCGGGACCGCCATCGCCGCTGAATCCTGGAGTGCCCGTGCCGGCGACAGTCGTCGCACTCGATCCGTCCGCCGACACCTTTACCACCACGTTGCCGAACCATTCGGTGAAATAGAGATTATCGTTGGCGTCGATCGCCAGGGCTTCCACATTCGGCAGCCGGCCGCGTGTGGTCGATGGCGGCAGTGTGTACAAGGTGGAAATGATGCCGCCGGGAGTAACCTGGCGAATGCAATTACAGAAAACCTCCGCGATATCGAGGTTCCCCTTGGAATCGAACACCAGGCCGCGCGGTGAATCGAGCCTCGCCGAGGTGGCAGGTCCGCCGTCGCTCAACGGGCCCGCTGGCTGGGTGCCGCCGCCGGCGAACGTGGTCACGGTTCCGTCCGGCGCAACCCGGTAAACGAGCCCGATGCCCGCGTCCGCGAGATAAAACGCTCCCGCGGTATCTTGCGCCATGCCCCGCAACACCACGACGTTCAGGAGACTGGCCAGGGTGCTTGCGGTCGTGCCGCTTCCGGAAAATTGGAGTCCCTGATTTAAGATGGGACCGGCTCCCGCTACCGCCAACAGGGTTCCGTCCGGCTCGAAGCGCAGCAGCAGAAATTCATCGTTAAAGACCAGCCGCCCGGTGGCCCTGTCGATCAGCAGTCCGTACACGGAACCGAGCGGAGCGCTCAAGGCCGGCTGACTGTCCACGCTATTCCGGTGAGTGTACGG
>JADGNS010000113.1 GCA_017883355.1 Candidatus Solibacter sp. | reverse complement strand
GACATGCCGAATACCGGGCCCGTGTGGAGAGAGCGGTCCGCGATCATCCGGAGGACAGCGCGGCGCAGTTGGTCTACCTGAAACTGATGCTCGAAGAAGGCAATACGGATCGGGTGGCAGCCGCAGCCAGGCGGATCGCCGCTTTGAAACCCGGCGCGGCAGTGCTCGCCGGAGCGGGGCGTGCGCTCTTGGAAGCCAACCAGTACGCTCTTGCCAGGGATCTGTTGCGGCAGGCCGCGGGGGCCGATCCCCAGGCAGGCGATGTCGCGCTCGATCTGGCCGTGGCCACCTTTCGCGCGGCAAGCCCTGCCACCGGTGCGAAAGCCGGGCTGGATCTGATGGACCGGATACCGGAATCCGCGCGACGCAGCGATTATTACCTGGCTCGCGCACAAATGCTGCATGCCTCCGGGAAGATTCAGGATGCCGATTCGGCGCTCGACGAGGCGCTCGGTGGGGCACCCAAACGCCCCGATTTGTTCCAGCAGGCAACCGCATTCCTGGTGAGGAATGGCCGGGCCTCCGAAGCACTGCGCCGCATCGCCGAGGCGGCGCGCATCCTGCCGGAGAACCGCGAGATTCTGCTGTTGAAGGCAACGACGCTGGAATTTGCCCGGCAAGGTGAAGATGCAGAACATCTGCTGAATGAGATCCAGAACCAGTGGCCGGAGTGGCCTGCCGTCCGGGTGGCGCACGGGATGATTCTACATGCTCACCAGCATTACAACGAGGCACAACAGGCGCTCGAAACAGCGGTCGCACTGGGTGCGCGCGGTTCCGAGACGTACTTCTTTCTGGCTGACTGCATGTTGCGCAGCGGTGCCGGGCGGAAAGGCGCGGCGGATTCAGTGATCCGGCAGGCTCTGCAACTTTCACCGGATGATTGGTGGATCCAATCTCTGGCCGGCCGAATCGCTTTCGCAGGAGGCGAATACCAACTTGCGGTAGAGCGGCAGCGCGCGGCCATCCGCCTGCGTCCCCATTTTGTAGGGGCGCACAAGGGTTTGGCACAGGCCTACGCCGCGCTGGGGCGGAAGCAGGAAGCGGAAGCCGAACGGGAGCAGATCAGAATGATTGGGAATGATCCGGGTCCAGATGATGAGCCCCCTTACATGAGCAGTCTTTTCCAGGGCAGCCTCTTTAAGAAAGAAGAGCCACCCCGCGTTTGGTAGCTTGGCGAATCGTGATCGGGCAGCGAGCCTATGCGCCCGTCAGCTTCCATCCGTCGCGATATTCGCGGGTGAGGAATTGGTTTGCCTCGGCGATGTTGGTGACCTTCATGTTCTGCGCATCCCACAGCAACGCCGGCGCGCAACGGTTTTCGTTGAAGACCTTCCGGCCGTACCGGATCGCCACCCCAGCCAGAGCAATGGCTTCGGAGCAGTTGGCCGCATTCAGGAAATTGCCTTGCGATGCCGGCCCTCCCTTAAAAGCCGCGATCCACTCGGACTCGCCACCGCCGCCCCCGCCGCCGCCCCCTCGGCCTCCCCGTCCCCCTTGGGGCTGCGGAAGACCTTTGGCAGAGCGATACTCCTGCATCTTCTTCGCCGGAACGATTTCGTTGTTCAGGATCAATCCCTTGTCGCCGACGAACAGCGTCCCGGTTGCGGGAATGGACTTGCCGTCTTCCAACATCTCGTCAGGTGTGAAGGGGCGCATTCCTCCGTCGTACCAGTACAGCTTCATCGCCGGCCACTGCCCGTGGGCTGCGAACTTGAAGCACACGCGGTTGGCGTACGGGAAAGCGAAGTCATTCATCTTGACCGTGCTCACCTGGTCGTTGATCTCGCAACTGGAGCTGGATTGCGCCTCGATGCTGTTCGGAACGGGCAGGTCCAGCGCCATGAAGATCGGCCACATGCTGTAGTTGCCCATATCCGCAATGCTGCCGGCGCCGAAATCGTACCAGCCGCGGAATACGGCATGCGTGTAGTTCGGGTGGTATGGACGATCCTGCTCGGGTCCCAGCCACAGGTCCCAGTCGAAATTTGCCGGAATGGGCGGCCGGTCGGTTGGAAGAGCGAGTTGCTGGGGCCAGAACGGCCGGTCGGTCCAATTGTGGACTTCCTTCAAGGTGCCGATGGCGCCGTCGAGGATCATCTGTCGAACCGCCGTGAGGGGCGCTCTCCAAGCCAGCAGGTGCGTGGCCACGCCCGTCTTGCGGGCCGAATCCACCACCATGCGGACTTCAGCCACACGATTGGCCAGGGGCTTGTGCACGAGCACGTGTTTGCGTTTCTTCATGGCGGCAAGCGCAATGGTCGCGTGCAGGTGGTCAGGCGTCATGATCTTGACGGAGTCCAGGTCCTTCTCTTTCTCCAGCAGCTCCCGGAAATCCGCATAGGAGGCGACACCTTTGAAGTTCTCCGCCGGCCTCTTTTTCGCGTAGTAGGTTTCGATGATTTCCTTGGCCATATCGCGGCCGCCGCGTATCCCGCTGACCCCGGCTCCCCAATTGGGATTTTCCAGAGCCCTGCGCACGCTGTCGCGAATGCCGGTTTTGTCCCAGTCGACGTAATTGGTGCCGTCCTTGACTGGGTCGCAGACTGCCGTGATCTGGACCTCCGGGGAGGCGATCAGGCGCAGCATCTCTCGCGTTCCCTGAGTGCCGCAACCGATGTAAGCCAGGGTAATCTTATCGCTTGGAGCGACGTATCCAGGCCCGCCCAGCACATGTCGTGGGACCAGAGTGAGAGCTACTCCAGCGGCCGCGGGGGCCAGAAATTCTCGACGGTTGATATCCACTTTCGGAACCATTCTGCATCTCCTTTCTTGCCCCTGAATGGCGGAGCACCCGTGTGACGGCACCAGTATACATCTAACGAGTTCCAGAGCCAAAAAGCAGAATTGGGGATTGTTTCCAGAGTTCCGTGGGTGGATACTGTCATGAGGAGGCGTACATGCCTGTGGTCTCTAGAAGAGGGTTCCTTAGGAAATCGGCGACGGATGCCGCTGTGGCCGGGTTGCTCTCCGCGGCTGCGCGGGAGCTTCATGGGGCTCCGATTGGGATACCCATTGGGAGCCAGACGTATCCCCATCGGCAGAGGATTAAGGACGGCGACTTTGCCGGCCTGTGCAAGGATATGGCGGACCTTGGCGTCGGGAGCCTGGAGCTGTGCTCGCCGGGGTACGGCGAGTTCGCCAGCCTGTCCGACGGGAAGCAAGCCAGGAAAGTCATGGAGGATCATGGGCTGAAGTGTCCGAGCGCGCACTTCGAGATGAGGGAACTCCGGACCAGGCAACCGGAGATGATTGCCTGGGCCAAAGACATTGGCATGACGCAGATGGGTACGGCCACGCTTAGCGGGCAGATGCAGAACGGCGTCACCACCATGGATGCCGTGAAAAGGGCGGCGGACGAATATAACAAGATCGGCGCCGAGGCGGCTAAGGCCGGTCTTCAACAGTTCCTCCACGACGAGGGATTCGAACTCTCCAAGGTCGAGGACCGGTTGACCTACGAAGTCCTGCTGGAACTGCTCGATCCGAAGCTGGTGAAGATGCAGTTCCAGATGTCCGCGATGAGAACCGTTGGAGACCCGGTGATGTACTTCACGAAGTATCCCGGGCGCTTCACCTCGATGCACTTACAGGGCGTGGACCTGAACGCGCCACTGCCGGCGGCGAGAGGGGGGCAAGGCGCACCCGTCGGACAGGGAGGGCGAGGCGGCGGCCGTCCCGCCGGGTTGGCAGTCGGAAAGGACAGCCTCGACTGGGCCAAGATCTTCGCCGCAGCCAAGGCCGGTGGGCTGAAGAACTACTTCGTCGAGCAGAACTGGGATCTCACGGTGCAGAGTGTGACCTATCTGAAGACGCTGAGCGTCTGACGCGTTCAGACTTCGGCGTTCAGACTTCCTCCTCCGCGGGGATTTCGAAATTCACCAGATCTCCGCGGAAGCCGCGGGTCTTCCAGGCCCCGAAGGCGATTCCGGCCGCCATCCAAATACTGCCGGCGATCAGCGCGGTGCGGCTGAGGTTGAGCCACAGCACCAGGCAAACCACGAATCCGAGCGCCGGCGGAATCAGATTCCGCATCCTCTTTTCTTTCTCGCGCACGTAATAACGCATGAGGGCCGCGGCATTGACCCCCATGAACGCAATCAGCGCACCGAAGTTCAGCATTTGCGCCCCGAGGTCGTAATCGAGCAGAAAGGCGCCGATGAGGCTGACGACTCCGACGAACACGACGTTATTGCGGGGGACGTGGTGCCTGGGGTCGAGCACGCCGAAGAACGATTTTGGCAGCGCGTTGCTGCGCCCCATGCCGAACAGCAGGCGCGCGGCGCCGAGCTGGGCGCCCATCCCGGAGCCGAAGTTCGCTACCACCAAGGTGAATCCGACGATGGCAAAAAGCGGCGACCAGGTGCGCCCCGCCACCCAAACAAATGCGGTGGTTTCATCCGGAAACGCCTCCGATGCGGGCCAGGCCAGTTGCGCGGCGTACACTTCGAGCGCCGAAAGGACGCCGATGACCACGCAGGTGAGCACGGTGGCCAGCAGGATGTTGCGCCGGGGATTCTCGGCTTCCTCCGACAGCGTGGAGATGCCGTCGAAGCCGATATAGGTGAGCACCGCGATGGAGGTGCCTCCCAGCACGGCGCCGGATGAGAAGGTGGCGGGGTCGTAGAACGGCCGCGTGAAGAACGCGGCCCCGCCGTGCGGGTGTCCGAAGATGTAGCGCACCGCGCAGGTGAAGAAAATCGCGATCACCACGCCCATGCCGGCAGCCAGCCCGGCATTCATTCGGGCGGAGGTGCGGATGCCCTGGAGGTTCAGACCGGTAAACAGCAGGGCGAAGACCACGGCCCATCCCCAGTAGGGCACGGCAGGCGCGAAGACGTGGGCCTGCTGGCTGATCCAGACGATGCAAATCAGGGGATTCAGCATGTAATCCATCACCATGCTCCATCCCGTGATGTAACCCAGCGCGGGATTGATCTCCTGCCCCACATAAGTGAACGCCGAGCCGGCACTGGGGTAGGCACGCGCCATGCGGCCGTAGCTGATGGCAGTGAAGAGCATCGCTAACAAGGCGATGAGGATGGTGGTGACCACGTGTCCGCGGCCGCGATTGCTGAGAACGCCGAAGACCGACATCGGGGCGGTTGGCTGAATGACGATCACGCCGTAAAGAATGAGATCCCACAACCTCAACGTGCGGCGGAGATGGGTCTGCTCAGTTGCGGACATTGAGTTTCAATTGTGCCAGGGCCTGCGCGGCCGGGAGGATCCCCAACGACTCCGCCCCTACGCCGCATACTCCTTTGCGCTGGCCGGCATGGAGAGCAGCACTTCGCCTTGCGGCAAAGAGGTCTTCAGCATTTCGAGTTCGTTCGCACCCGAGGTGAGCGGCAGCGCGACTTGTCCTCCTTGTGCCGCCGAGCGGCAGAACGCCATCATGATTTCGAACCCTTGATAAGCACTGCCGAAATGGCACGGATGGACCTGCCGCTCGTCATCGAGCCAGTCGGCGATGTGTTGGATGTATGGCGGCATGTCGAGATCGTAGTTCATCGAACCGCCGCCGGAGCAGGACACCTGCTTGGAGACCATGCGCCAGCCGCCGCCGGTCAGCACCTCGGCGAAACCTTCGGTGCCCTGGGCGCCGATGCGGCACTTCCGCCACCAATAGTCGACCTCCGGCACATCCGGTGCGCCCGCCCCACATTCGAGAATCCCGTGGACGCCGTTTGAAAAGTGAATGAAGCCGGCGATGTAATCGGGTGAAGGATGCACATCGGCCATCTTCACTCGCCCCGAGGCCTGCGCCATGACCCATTCCGCCGCGGCGTCATCATTGAACCAGCGGGCATAGTCGATGAGGTGCGAGAGCATGTGCATCATCCAGCCGGTGGAGGTTCCATAGACGGTGTGAATCCGTCCCAAATTGCCGCTGGCCACGGCCTCTTTCACCTTCCGATAATGCTCTCCGTAGCGATGTTGATGGCTGACGACAGCTTTCACGCCGCTCCGTTGCAGCAGGTCGCGGATTTCGAGACCCTCGGCACTGGTCAGCGCGACGGGCTTCTCCATGGCGATCAGCCGGGCCCCGCTTTCGATTCCGGCGCGGACCATTTCGGCGCGAATGTGCGGCAAGGTGCAGAAGCAGAAGACGTCGGGCCGTACCGACAGAGCCAGATGGCGGGCATCTTGCGATTTGGCCGCCACGCCCAGTTTCGCGGCCGCCGCGTCCAGGCGAGCCTCATCGATATCGCAGAGGCCGGCCAGTTCGAAGCGGGGATTCGCCTGGAAGGCGGCGGCGTGGTGCATCCCCCGCTTGCCCGCGCCGACGACCACTACTCTATATCGGTCCTTCATGCGACACCCGCATTCCGGTTCCATTCAAGGACCTTGGCGATCACCTGATCCACCTCGTCCTCCGTGAGTTCTGGGAACATCGGCAGAGAGATGCAACTGGCGGCATTGCGCTCGGAGTTCGGGACGTTGCCGGCGATCCGCGCGTCTTTGCCCCACGGATACCCTTCCTGCTGGTGAATGGCGATCGGGTAGTGGCACTTGGCGTCGATGCCGTTCTCGTTCAGGAAATTCAATAGCGGGTCGCGATGCTCCGCGTTCTTCATTTCGATGACATAGAGATGATAGACGTGGTAGTATCCCGGCGTCTCATAAGGCAGAGTGAAACTGCCGGCATCCCGCAGGCCCGCCGAATAGCGAGCGGCCCACTTCCGGCGAAGGGCGTTCCATTCGTCGATGTGCTTGAGCTTGGCGCTCAGAACCGCGGCATGGATGTCATCGAGCCGGCTATTGTAGCCCGCGCTGTGGCAGGATCTCTTGTCCGAGCCGTGGTTGCGCAACTTGCGGACGATGCGGTCCACCTTCTCGTGATTCGTAACGACCGCGCCGCCATCGCCGAAACATCCCAGGTTCTTCTGGATGATGAAGCTGGTGCACACGGCGTCACTCAACTCGCCGATGCGGAACCCGTCGCCGCGGGCGCCAATCCCTTGCGCATCGTCCTCGATGACCAGGAGATTGTGCCGATCCGCGATCTTGCGGATGGCCTTCATGTCCGCGCACTGCCCATAAAGATGAACCGGAACCAGGGCTTTGGTTTTGGGCGTGATGGCGGCTTCGATCTTCGACGGATCGATGCAGTTGGTCCGCGGGTCGGAATCGACGAAGACCGCGGTGGCGCCCGCAATCCAAATCGCCTCGGCGGTAGCGAAGAACGTGTTGGTGGTGGTGATGCATTCATCGCCGGGACCGATCCCGAGCGCCTGGAAGGCGAGCCACAGAGCATCCGTCCCATTGCCCACGCCGACGGCGTATTGCATGCCGTGGTAGGCGGCGAATTCTCTCTCGAACCGCTTCAGCATGGGCCCCATGACATATTGGCCGGACTCCAGGACTTCCTGAATGTTGGGATCGATTTCGTCCTGGATGTTATGGTATTGCCGGACGTGGCCATAAAAAGGGACGTTCACGTGTGTAGTTCCTCCGAATGGAATTGTAACGCGCGCACGAGTTCGCGTGCGCGCTTGACCAGCTGGACCTGCGCGTTACTGCTAGAAATGCAAGCGCAGCGACATCGACATCTGCCGTGGGTTCGCCGCCGAGGTGTAACGCCCCAGGTTGGCGTTGGTTTGCTGCAAAACGCCAGTCTGCCAGAGGGGCCAGTTGTACTGGGGAGCGATATTGGCCGCGGTGAACTGCGTGTGGTTGAAGATGTTGTACATCTCCGCCCGGAACACGATCTGGCGCTTCTCACCCTTCAACGGGAAGGCCTTGGAGAAGGTCATGTCCCAGTTGAATGTCCGCGTGCCGGGAAGCGGGATGAGGCTGCCGGTGCCGGCGTTTCCGAAACACGACATCGATTGCCCCACGCCCTGTTGCGGCGTCGGTCCCGGGGTCCAACTGCAGGGGTTCGGAATCACGAATACGCTCTCGTTGAGGATCTGGTTGCCGGGCGTCCCATTGGCGTTGGCGCCAGGGGCTTGAACCAGAGGCGTGTTGCCGGCAAACGACACCTGCCCGGAAGGAAGCTGCGGGTTCCCCACCACCAGCATCCTGGCCGCTTCCGCCCCGCCGGTCCAGTTCATTTGAGGGTTGGTGGAAGTAGTACCGGAGAAGGAGAGGGCCGGGACAGCGACTCTGATGTCGCTGCGAATCTGCGTGATGCCGGAAACGGTCCAATGGTCGGTAACCCACCCCAGCGGTTTGATCCCGTATTTCTGCCCGAGGTTTGGCACGTCGTAAATGTAATTGATCGCCGCCACGTGAGGAGTGGGCTGATACGAAGGCCCATAGTTGCGGAACTTATCGGGGAAGTACACGCTCGGCGTGGCGCTCATGGTTTTCGAGAAGGTGTAGGCCAAGCCGTAGGAGAGGCGCTTGGTGAAGTTTCGCCGCACAGTTACTTGCAGGGAGTTATAACTGGCGTTTCCGGAGAAGTCGACGGTTCGCAGCGCACCCAACCCGGCCAAGGGCCGGAAGTAATTGTCCGCGAGGGTCTTGCCATTGGTATTTGGCGGCAGATATGCCACATTCGGGTTGGCGTTCGCGGGGTCGTATTGCGAGTACATGGGAACCGCGTTGAGCTGGCGCGCAATCGAAGTGTGTTTGCTCAAATTGAACACGTATGCGGTTTCCAGTACCGTCCCGAAACCAACCTTCTGCTGGATCATGAAACTGCCGTTTAAATTGCCCTGCACCTTCTGGTTGCCGACGGTCCCGTCGGGAGCGATGGGCGTAATGCCGGCGGTTCCAGCCAGGGCCGGAACTTTATCGAGGGAAGAGAAGTAGACGGAGCGGTTGATGATATCCGGCGGGTTGCCGGAGGAATTCTGGGCGATTTGGGTGGAGCCAAGGTTATAGAACTGCCCGAAGCCGGTCCGGATCGCGGTCTTGCCATTGCCGAAAACATCCCAGGCAATGCCGATGCGGACCGCCGGAAGAACCGAGGGTACACTCCACAGCGTCGAGGGCAGCAAGGGGCTTTCGCCTGCCCTTACCATGCCGGGAAAGGGAGTCGGGGTGGTGGAATAGCCACCCACCGAAGCCGGCACGAAGGTGCCGGCGAGAGCGAAGAACGCCGTGGCCCCCGTTCTTGGATCGACGGCGATCTGATTGGCCGTGGGACAGGCCTTGGTGGCGGTGGAAACCGTGCAGCTCGGGTAATAGAGCCGCATGGCCTGCGCGGGATTATATGCGGCGCGGATCCAATCGGTTGTATTGTTGGCCAGATTCTCAGTGGGCAGTTGATGGTAGAAACGAATGCCCAAATCGAGAGTCACGCGCCGGCTGACGCGCCAGTTATCCTGCACGAAGGCCTCTATATCC
>JADGNS010001044.1 GCA_017883355.1 Candidatus Solibacter sp. | reverse complement strand
GCGCGCGCTGCGCACCTTCCAGGTCGCACACCCCAGCGAATTGCGTGCATCCGGCGCCGTGGTGTATTCTGAGAGCGGCATGGATCGACCCCACTCCTACTCCAGTACCAAGAATCGACTGCACAACCTCCATGAACGAGTGCAGCGGGGTCAAGCTGGTTCCGAAGATTTGTTGGCCCTTATTTCGTGCGTGGAGGAGATCGTAGCCGGCCTGGAAAAGCCGCAGGAGGAAGTGGCACGGTCGCTGAGGGGACTGAAGAACCAGCAGCGAATCCTGGACACTCACGTCGCGGCCATTGAGAACAGCATGATCTTTCGATTCCTGCGCCGGCTGGGCGGGCCACTGTTGGAATGGAAGGCCCGATTCGAACGACTCGGGCGCGACGCTCGCTTTCGTGAACCGCACGAGGACGAAGCGGATCGCGAGTACGAGCGTTGGCTGTCTCGCAGAGAGGCCGAAATGTCGCCGGCCGCATGGTATCGGCAGCGGGCGGAAGGATTCAATGTCCGGCCTGTCTTCAGCATCGCGATGGCCGTCATCAATCCCGAGCGCCGGCGCCTGGAGCAAGCCGTCCGCTCGATTCTGGATCAGACGTATAAATGGTGGGAGCTGTGCATTTGCGATAGCGCGCCGAATGAAAAGTGGGTCCACGAGTACTTGGCCGGGCTGGCGCAGACGGATTCACGAATTCGGGTGGTTTGTTCGGAAGACGCCATCGGGGCGGCGGCACTGAATCGGGCCTGCGCGTCAGCCACTGGGGAGTATTGCGTTTTCTTGGGTCAGCAGGATTTTCTGTCCCACGTGGCGCTTTACCATGTGGCTGAATTCCTCCAGAGGCAAACTGCTGACTTGCTCTACACGGACGAGGATTCCGTGACTGCCCTGCGTGGCCCGGTGCAGCCGGTTTTCAAGCCCGACTGGTCGCCCGACCTTTTGTTATCGGCCATGTACCTGGGACGGAGCCTGGCGGTGTCGCGTGAGGCCCTGCGCCTGGCCGGCGGGCTAAGGCTGGAGTTCGATGGAGCCGAGTTGTACGACCTCGTGCTGCGTCTGACGGAGCGCACCAACTCGGTAGGCCACATCTCGCTGATCCTCTACCATTCGCGCGCGCAAGCGGAGCGGCCCGGCGCGGCGGAGAATGCGGCGCGTCGTGCGCTGGAAGATACGGTCCTGCGACGCAAACTCGATGCCGCGGTCGAGGAGGGGGCGATGACCGGTTGCTTCCCGCTCCGCCGGCACCTCAGGAATCCGCCGCTGGTGAGCATCATCATCTGCTCCCGGTCCGCCGATCTCCTCGACCGATGCCTGCGGTTGCTCGATCAAGGGACGGATTACGAGCGGCGGCAGGTCGTCGTGGTTCAGCACCTAGATGGCGGTAACGAGGCGGCAATGAAGGCGGTCCTATCGCGGTACAGCGTGAAGTGCGTGCCGTACGAGGGAGCATTCAATTTCTCGCGCATGTGCAACGCCGGGGCCGAGGTCGCCGAGGGCGAAGTGCTGGTATTTCTGAACGACGACGTCGAGCCACTGGTTCCCTCCTGGCTGTCCGATTTGGCCGCGCAGGCCGGACGGCCGGAGGTCGGAGTGGTTGGTGCGAAACTGCTGTATCCCTCCGGGTCCTTGCAGCATGGCGGCATTGTGATCGGCATCGGAGATGGCTGCGCCCATCCCGGCCGGGGAAGTTACGGCTCGCGATATTGGCGATGGCTGGACCTGACCCGCAACGTCTCCGCCGTCACCGGAGCATGTTTGGCGATTCGGCGCCAAGTCTTCTTCGAACTCGCTGGGTTCGATGAGCGATTTCCCGTCAACTACAACGACACGGATCTCTGCATGCGGGCCATCCGGGCGGGCTATCGGGTGGTGTACGAGTCTTTGGCCGTGCTCCGGCATCTCGAGTGCCAGACTCGACGCGGCGGTGTGGGATTCGCGGAACGCGAGCGATGGTACGCCCGGTGGGCCGATCAACTGGACTCGGGGGATCCATTCTACAATCCGAATCTGACGCGAACCGGCGAGGATCTCTCGCTTCGGTCCGACGAGTCGAACCAAGCCGTGGAGGCAGCCGATTGGAATACAGGCGCCTAGAAGCGGGGCGATTTGGTATCGTGCGGTGAAGCCGATGGGCAGCGACCATTTGGGTAAGCGGCTCCTCGAATGGAAGCGGAGCCCCGGACAGCTTCTTCTGCATTCGCCTCTTCACCCGCTGCTTCTCAAGGTGGGCGCCTTCCGGCACATTCAGCGTGCCTACCAGGCGTGGGTGAAAAGAGAGCAGAACGCCGTTCCGCCCCCGCCATGGTTCCAGGACCGCTACGATCAATTTCCATGGCGGCCGGTGTGCAGTATTCTGATGCCGGTCCACAATCCGAAGCGGGAATGGCTGGAGGCTGCCATCGCGTCCGTTCAGCGGCAGTTCTATTCATTGTGGGAGCTCTGCATTTGCGATGATTGTTCGAGCGAACCTTGGGTGCGCCGGTAACTGGAAGAGCTGGCAGCCGGCGATTCGCGGGTTCGCCTTTACCTTTCGGAGAAGCGCCTGGGAATCGCGGACGCCCTTAACCAGGCGGCGCAGCAGGCAGGCGGTGCTTACTTGGCGTTTCTGGACCACGACGATGTTCTGGCCCCGTATGCGCTCCACTACGTGGTAGAAGCGCTCCAAGGCACGGACGCGGATATCGTCTACTCGGATGAGGACAAACTGGACCAGTCCGGCCAGAGGGTGGAACCGATTTTCAAACCGGCATGGTCGCCCGATGTGCTGCTCGGCTGCATGTACCTGGGCCACCTGC
>JADGNS010001043.1 GCA_017883355.1 Candidatus Solibacter sp. | reverse complement strand
CAGGATCGTGATCGAGGCATACACGACCGCCTCGGTCGTGGCGCGGCCCACGCCCTCGGCGCCCTCTCCGCAAGACAGCCCTTTGTAACAGCCGATCAGGGCTACGATGCCGCCGAAGATAAGCCCCTTGATCAAACCGACGATGACTTCCGCGACGGCGGTGTACCGGAGCATGTTATACCACAAATACGTCGGATCGATGCCGTAGAAGTACACCCCTACGAGGTAGCCCGCACCGATGCCGACGGCAATGCTCTCCGCAGTTAACAGTGGGAGGGCAATGTGGAGCGCCAACAAGCGCGGCACGACCAGATAGTCCACCGGATGCGTGGCCAGAGTGCGCAACGCGTCGATTTGCTCAGTGACGCGCATCGTGCCCAATTCCGCCGCAATGGCCGCGCCGACCCGGCCCGCCACCATCAGCCCGGTCAGGACCGGCCCGAGTTCGCTGCACATGGAAACACTCACCACCGCCAGCGTGGCAGTGTCCATTTTGACCTTATGGAATTGAAGATAGGTCTGCGCGGCGAGCACCATGCCGGTGAACGCGCCGGTGATCAGCACCACCGACTGGGACTTCACGCCAACGAAATAGATCTGGTAGATCAGGTCGCGCCACGCGACCTTGAAGGTCAGGAGTGAGGCGATAGACTCTTTTGCCAGCAGGGTGATGCGACCCAGGCCCTCCAGCCATTCGGCCATCCATTTGTTGCCCCATAGATTCATAGCCGCAGCCAAACTAGCAGCCGTCGGGCATCATGGCCAGAATTTGATTCGGGGCAGCGATGGCGCAGGGGTGTTCTAAAGCCGGGCAGATTAAAACTCCTATTCTCTTTCCGCGTCGCCAGCTCCTGCGGCCGGCGCCGACTTGGTCAACACCAACCGCAGCAATGGTCGCGGCTGTTCCTGATAGGCGGGAGGGGCGCCTACGGCCATGGGCCTGGGCCCCGGGCCAAACAAGCTCAGAAGCCGGCTTCGAGCCAGCTTGAGCCGGGACAGGAAATCGGAGGGCTGGTTGCCGCCTGGGTCAATTCCCCAGGTCCAGAGCGTGCCGTCAGCCGTCAACCCCAAGGCGGTGCCGCCCGTGCCCCACAGGGTTGCCCAGTCTGACCGCTTGCCAAGGCGGCGCCATTCGCCCACCGGGGTGACGGCGGAGGTGTTCAGCGGCTGCGTCCGTTCCCAGAGGGTGCCGTCAGATCGCACCTCGAAGACCCTTGGCTCGCCACACCATGCGGAGGCGAAGCGCCCGGGAACCGCGTTGGTAGCGACGAGATGGAAACTTGAGGCGGCGGAAGCCTCAGGGTTCGGAGCCGCATGGAATGGCTCCCAGACCTCGCCCAGGCGGCTCCGCACCAACGGCAGGAAACCCCAGGTGACGAAGCCCGTCCAATTCGACTCAACGCACACTTGGGTGGGCAAGGGCAAGTTGTTTGCGGTCGCCCCCCAGGATCCTACCACATAGACCTGTCACCAGGCCCAAAGGGTGCCGTCGCGTCTGAGGGCGACGGAGTGGTTGGCCGTGGCGGCGACACTGACCCAGTCGCGGTTTGAGCCCACTTGTGTCAGCTCGATGCCGGAGCCAGCGGGTTTGCCAACGCCGCCGCCACTCTGATCCCACTCCCAAAGCGTGCCGTCCCGGCGCAGCCCTTCCAAATGATAGTAGCCATCAGCGGCCTGCAGCCAATTGCGATTGGTCCCCACCTGTTCCGGAACGGTCGCCGAAGAGCGGGCCGCCGGTCCCATCCTGCCCCAACGCCAGAGCGAATCATCGGGAAGGATCAACAGCACGCCGCCTGGGCCAGGACAGACCCGGACCGGTCCGTTGCTTTGGGTTATGGATACCACGACCGCAGGCAACGAATGGGAGCGCGGTCGCAAGACCATTAACCCGAAGCAGATGATGACCAGCGCCAGGCAGCCGGCAAGCGCCAACCGCGCGCGCGGTCTTCGCGAGGGCATCTTCAACCGCAGAGACGCGAAGAGCGCGGAGATTCCGCTCCCCTTGTTTTCTCTGTGCTCATCGCGCCTCTGCGGTTCATGAATCCGGCCAGCTTGACTCGCGGCTCCTGCGCGCTGAGGCAAGGCGCGTTCCGTCTGCTCGGGACCGAACCAACGGGCGAATCGGGATGGCACTGGATTGAACCGGCGCAACGCGAGTTCACGGAAACGGGTGCGAAGTTGCCACCAGGCCGTAAGACCAAAGGCAAGATCAGCGGCGAGCCCAAACCCCAGCCACAAGGCGAGGCGAGACTGCCAACTTGGCGACCAGTCCTCACTCAACGCCAGGCCGTACCAAACCTTGCCCAGGCCTACGACGACCCCGAAAAGCAGCCACGGCAAGACCAACAAGCGGACGAGGGTGCTGATGGTGGCCAGGTTGTGGCTTCGCGCAACCAGCGCTCTCCACATCGCCACCCAACTCAACGCAACGAGATCGGCTACCAGCATGAACATCCCCGCCAGCCAGGTGGCTTGGGTTTCCCAGCCGGATGGACGCCGCGTCGCCGCCAGCAGGAATAACAACTCAACGCCGAGGACGGCCAGCAGCGGGCGCAGAAACTGACGCCGCAACGCGAGCCGTTGGCCGCGCACGATGTCCTCAACCGCCAGCGGCACGGATAACAGCAACTCGAAAGCTCCCGTGCACTGGTCCTCGGCCAACTGTTGGCCGGCTTCAATGGCCAGCCAGACTTTCAAGGTCGAGTTCAGCAGCAAGGCTGTCAGGACGGCGACGGAGGGGTCCAGCCAGAGGCTGCCGGAGACCAGCCGTCCCACCAGCCACCAGACCGCC
>JADGNS010001042.1 GCA_017883355.1 Candidatus Solibacter sp. | reverse complement strand
CAGCATGGAGCCGAGCCCGCTGCCTAGGGCGAGGCCGATCAGGAAGACCGCCAGAATGATGGAGAAAATGTAGACCGTCAGGCCCAGCAGCATGCCGAGCAGTCGCGTCCACACCACCTCGGCGCCGAGCGCGGTGGCGCCGGAGAGTCCGATGGCAACGTAGACGGTCCAGCGCGGGATTCCGTCGTCGGAGCTGTCCGGCGCAAGCGCGGCTTCATCGTCCGCGGTCTCCGGGACGCTGGCCTCGGCAGGGGTGTGGGCGGCCAGAGCGAGGCTGGCCAGCGCCACGGCGACGTTGATCGCCGCGGCGGCATAGGTGGCGATCGACATATTGTAGATGCGCAGCAGGTAGAATCCGGCGAGCAGGCATCCGAAGACGGCGCCCGCCGTGTTACCGCCGTAGAGCAGGCCGTACCAGGAGACGCCGTTGGGCGTGGATTTCAGCCAGCGCACGATGGCGGGCAGCGACGCGCCCATCAGAATCGTCGGCGGCAGCAGGCAGATGGCAGAGAGGCATCCGCGCAGCAGGAAGCCCGGCATGCCATGCTCGGCGCCGGCGATATAGGCCATATTCACCAGCGGCAGCAGTAGATGCACCAGAAGGGCGGAGGCGGCGATACCCAGTTCCAGGTAGGCATAGATGCGCAGCGGATGCTGCCCGGTCAGGCGCAGGCGCGGGAACCACACCGAGCCGATGCACAGGCCGCCCATGAAGGTGGCCAGCAGAAAGCCGAGTGACACGGCGGTGGAGCCGATGGCCAGTTGCAGTAGCTGATACCAGACGGTTTCGTAGATCAGCGCGGAGCATCCGCTGCCGGCGAACAGGACGAGTAGCAGGGGAAGGTAGCGCGAGGCATCGGCGGGAGGCGCTTGCGTTGGTTGGGACATATGGATGGTGAATGCCTATCTTAGCGGGTCTGGTGCTTTAATGAATACCGGGTGTACGACACAAAAGCAGAGCCGCGACCGTGAGGGAGCGGATCCTCGACCGATCCGCGAAATTTCCAAGACCGGTAAGCACCCTTGAGGAGGCAATCTGATGGATACCGGGGTTGTTGGGGGTGCCACTGGGGGTGACACGAGTGGCGCCACGCGGCGGCAGATTTTGTGGGGTCTAAGCGGAGCAGCTCTCGCCGCGGCCGCGCCGGCCACGCCGCCCGAAGTGGACGCGCGCGTGGTGGCGCGCAACGATGCGGCGCTGGAAACTCTGCTGCGCGCGCAGATTACCGATGCCGCGAACCCGCGGCTGGGCGGCGTGCCGGACGAGTACGGCATGTTCCACGCCGGGTCGGCGGGCGGGCTGATCGAGACCGCGGCAGCCTCGTGGATCGCGCCGCAATCGAGGCATCGCGGCGCGCCGGAAGTCCTGGAGCGGATCCGCCTGGCGGCGCAGTTTCTGGAGCGCTCGCAGAGCGCCGAGGGCAATATCGACCTGCTCACCACCAATTTCAATTCGCCGCCCGATACCGGATTCGTGGTCCACAACGTGGCCACGGCGGCGGCGCTCGGGAAGCTGTACGCCGCCGATGAAATGCTGCGCGCGCTTCGGCCGTTCCTGGTCAAAGCGGCGGGCGGGATGACCACGGGAGGCATCCATACGCCGAATCATCGATGGGTGGTGTCCTCGGCGCTGGCGCAGGTCAACGACGTGTTTCCGGATGCCGCGTACACGCGGCGTATCGCGCAGTGGCTGGCGGAGGGAATCGATATCGATGAGGATGGCCAATTCATCGAGCGCAGTACGGTAACCTACAACACGGTGATGGACCGCGCGTTCACGGTGCTCGCGGCGAAGCTGAAGCGGCCGGAACTGCTCGATCCGGTGCGGCGCAATCTGCGCGCCATGATGTACCTGCTGCATCCCGATGGCGAAGTGGTCACGGAGGTCTCCAGGCGGCAGGACCAGTTCGTGCGCGGCACCATGGCGGGCTACTGGTTTCCGGTGAACTATCTGGCGGTGCACGATCGCGACGGACAGCTCGCTGGATTGGCCCGGGGCCTGGCGGAGAACGCTCGGCTCTCCGCGTTGCTGGAGTACCCGGAACTCGCCGGTCCCTTACCGCCAGCGGAGGCGCTGCCCGAGGATTACGAAAAGTGGTTCGGCGCGGTGGGCCTGGCGCGCATCCGGCGCGGGCGCTGGGACGCGACCATGGTCTTGCAGGAGAGCAGCCGCTTCTTCAGCGCGCGCCATGGCGGCGCGGTGATTCAGGCGGTGCGCTTCGCGACCTCGTTCTTCGGCAAGGGGCAGTTCGTGCCGGATTCTTGCATGAAGGAGGGGGTGAAGTACGTCTTCCGCCAGTCGCTAAGCGCGCCGTACTACCAGCCGCTCGTGCCGCCGCGGAACGTGGACTACAAAAATTGGGGCGTGCTGCGGGCCGAGCGCCGCCAGACGCAGGTGTGCAGGCTGGAGCAAAGGGCGACCGTGACGGAGCAAAAGAACGGGTTCGAGCTTCGCCTGGAGTCGAACGGAACGCCGGGCGTGCCGCTGGCCGTCGAAATCAGCTTGCGGGAAGGCGGCCAACTCGAAGGTTGCCGCCCCGCGCCGCACGTCGCGGACGCGTGGATATTGGAGAAGGGTTTCGCGACCTACCGGGTGGGCGGCGATACGCTGCGATTCGGTCCGGGAGCGGCAGGGCATCTGCTCACGCAATTGCGCGGCGCGGAGGCGAAACTGCCGGGGCAGAGCGTGTACCTCACGGGATACACGCCGTTCGACCAGACGATTCGGTTGGAATTCGCCGGCGTTTAGATCATGAATTGCATCGAGTCCACGGACATAGTTCACGCTGCCG
>JADGNS010000112.1 GCA_017883355.1 Candidatus Solibacter sp. | reverse complement strand
GCCCGCCTATTCAAAGTCCACCCTGCCACCGTCTCGCGACTGCTGGCGCGGGCTTACGCCAAATAGCGTGCAAAGTTTTACGCCAGATAATTTGCAAAGTGACACATGCCCCGGCCACCCGGCGCACCATGAAAGATAATGATGGCGGGATAACGCCCGTCGCCCTTGGGCTTCCGAATGGCCGCCGCGATGTACAGGCCATCCTTGCCCTTGATGTATGTCTGCTGAATCGGCGAGTCGGCCTCGCTGACCACATGGATATATTTCTGGTGCGGCAACGGCGTGGTGCCGCCCGGGTTCTGATGGATTTCCGCCATAGCGGCAGTCGCAAGAAGTAAACAAAAGGAGATCGTCTTCATATTTACCACCGATTCCGAAGGATACACCAATCAGCGGCCGCCTTCACCCATGCTGAAAAGGGTGTAGAGCGCATCCGCGAAGATCTCCGCGGCCTTGGTCCCGGCCCGGAGACGGTACTCGTTCAAAGTCTGTTCGTCGTGGGCGGCGGCGGCCTTCACCATTGCCGGCAGGTCCCTTCGGTTTCGCCCGGCGCCTGCATAGCATTGGTCGAGGATCGCCTCCGCGGCCGGCACGAGATGACCGCCGGCAATGCGGGGCACGCGCTCGTTCAACGTAAATTCCGGGACGGACCGTTCGATAGCGGAATGGATATTGATCCGCTCGGTCTGCGCCGGTCGGGGAGTCATTGCGAGCAGTTCGTCGGCGCCAACGGAATGCGGCGGACTCAGGCTGTCCGCGATGAAGTGAGAGAGAACGCCGGCGTAGCGCGCCGCCTCGCCTGGACGGTTCTCAGACAAGTTCGTGACAATGCGTTCAAACAGGTACACGAGAGAATCCGTGTCCGTCTCCCGATGGCCCACGGCGCCATGGATGGTCTGGCCGTCCGGCCGAACGCAGTAGGGCCTGATTTCGGAAACACTGCGCGGCCCGGGGCTGTTCCTTACGAAGCCGAAGTGTTCCATCTCCTCGTACCGATCTGGAAATATGCAGTAGATCTCGATCAGGGTTTTGGCTTCCGATCCGAGGCGGCCGAGAAACTGCTTGGGTAGCGCGTCGAGTGCGGCTTGAGTGATTCTCTGGTGGGGCAGTGTGTCCCAAGCCCGGCAGGGGCCTGCGACGAGAAAGAGTGGAAGCCAGACAAGCAGCCGCATGACCGTCCTACAAGCGCTCGCTCAAGAAGGCCAGGATATCGCGCCGCATCTCCGGCGGCTCCGCATGCCCCACGTCGTAGCGCAGCAACTTCCAATGGTTGGGCTGGCCCAGGCTTTGATAGACGGCGCGGAGTTCACGATCGATGCGATCCAGCCCAGCCGCCGGCGTCAGCTCGTCGCGGTTGCCGGCCGTCGCCAGATGCGGCCGCGGCGCGATCAGCGCGTTGATCTGGGCGGTGGTGAAGTGCTTCAATAGGCCGGGAACGAAGTAGTAGACGCCGTGCCCCTTCAGGTTGTGCGCCTCGATCAGCGCCTGGTAGTCGGTCAGGCAGCAGATATCCACGCACACCTTGAGGCGCGGATCGAGGGCCGCCGCCCACCAGGCCATCGTGCTACCCATGGACATCCCCAGCGTGCCAACCCGCGCAGAATCCACCTCCGGCCGTGTCAGCAGGTAGTCGAGGCCGCGCAGCGTGTCGTAGACCATCATGCCCCACAACACCTGGCCTTTCCAGAGCATTTCCTTGAAGGTGTCCAACTCCGTGCGCGCGGAGCGCTCGCCGAAACACCACATGTCCAGACACAGGGCGCAATAGCCCCGCGCGGTCAGGTCTTCCGCAAAAGACGGCACATTCCCGGGCTTGGGGCGGAGCAGCTCGTCCTTGCCGAGTTTGTACTCGCCGGCGTGCCAATGATTGAACAGGATCGTGGGAGCCTTCCCGTCGAGCTTTTTCGGCTTCACGAACCAGGCCGGCACGGGCTCCAACCCGTTGATATCGAGCACCAGCTTTTCGAGGATGAATCCGGGTCGCTCTTCGACGGAAAGCGTGCGCGCGCCGATGGGGCGTTGCCGGGGCGGCAGGTCACCGAGCAGGCCGTAAAGTTCGCGCCGGCGCGCCTCGGCGCCGGCGGTCTCCCGGGCGGGTGTTTGGAAAGCCATGCCAACTCCTCCGCAGAGCAACGAATTGAGAAGCATACGCCGTGTTGTATGTGCCATGCGCCTGAAAAGGACGTTGGTCGCGTGGGGGCGCATGGTGCTCTCCTAAAAGCGATTGAGGTCTAGTGCGACTGGAATTGTATCGCACGGCGGGCCGAGAGAGTTGCCGGACAGTGCGACAGAGCCGGTCGATGCGGTCGATGACACCGGGGTGGACGGCAAACATCCCGCTGCGCTAGAATTCTCCAGTGCTGTTATTCTGAGAGATTGCCGAAACCACGCGCAATCTAAGAAGGATGGAATGACTACTCAGACAAGGACCGCTCTCAAAGTCAGACTCTACCGCTCCGACTTGCCGATTATAGAGGAAGGCGCGGCAGATACGGTGCAGGCTGCGGCCGAGGCCGGCGGCGGCGTGCTCCGGTGTTTTCCGAGCTTCGTAGGACGCAAATTCTGCCTGCCCGGCAAGAACCTGGAGCTGGTGGATGCCGATTACTTCCCCGAAGGCCCCAACGGATGGGCAATCGATGAAAGATGGAACGGCAGTGCCATCCTTGCCGACACGGGAAACGGGATTCACGGCGAAGGGCTGTGCCACTTCCATCACCCGGACGGCTTTCTGATCCCGATGGATGCGGCGGTTCACGGAGTGCCTGACTTCATGGTGGGCCCGATGTACCGGACGTTGGGCGGTACCGGCTTCTACAACAAGGAGTTCGACAATCTGTACCCCCTGGGGCACCATATGCATCCGTGGAAGCCCGAGGCGTACAATTTCAACCCCTGGCGCAATAAGCGTTACCACAACGATTGTCATACATCTGTTGGCCTGATGCACTACTTCACCGATGAGATGATGGCTGATGCCGTCCGCGACTTCATCGCTGGCAGGGACAACCACATTCGCAGCCACGCGCGCAACTTCCTGGTCCGGATGGGGACCGGGTATTTCACCCCGACCCGCACCCTGCACGGGCCGGCCGCGGTGAACACGGAAGAGCCGCAGCGGGACCGGGACGACTTCCGGTTCTACCAGAGCCACGTCTTGTGCCCGGCCGGCGAGGTGTTCTTAGGGCAGGACTTGCTTTTCCGTCACCTGCCCGAAGGACTCGACGGAGAGGATCGCGTGCAGCGATTGGTGGCGGACATCGATCTCCCCTTCAACAGGGATCCCCACATTGTGGAGAAGCACCTCCTCCTGCCGGTGGTGGACCCGGAAGCGAGCGAAGGTGGTTTCCACGACGAGTGGCGGGTGTACGGCAAGCCCAACGGCAACGAATTGTTCAGCCTGCGCCAGTTTGAGCTGGCGCCGCGCGCCGAAACGGTACTGACCGGGCCGGCGGCACTGTGCATCATCCACTTCAGCCATGGGAAGGGAACCATCGGCAAACACAAGGTTGAGGTGAAGTCGGGGATTCGCTTGGGCGAGCCGCTACACGATGAGTTCGTCATCCCCTACGATGCGGCAAAGCACGGTGGCGGCGTGCGCCTGGTCAACACCAGTGACACCGAACCGCTGGTGGGCACCCGCTGCTGGGGACCGGAGGCGTGGGGCCACAAGATGCCGAAAGCGCCGTTCGAAACCTGGCCGTCAACAAACGCGACCAGTTAACCCGAGGACTGGGAGAATTGGTCGTTTCGAACTGTGAGGCGGGCCTTCGGGTCTGCCTCGAACCCGCGTAAGGCGCGGCTATCGGGTTCACGCGTCCAGCGTTCTGCGCATCGCCAAGCGCACCTTGACCGGACCGATGACGCCTGCCGCCAGCGTATATACTAGACCTTGCGGGAGGCAATAAACGGATGTCGAGAGGTCAAGGTACGAATTTCATTGCGGCCACTGCCCTGGTGGCTGGCGCGCTCGTCATGGGTTGCATTACTCCTGCCGTAGCGCAGCCGGCGCCTCCGGCCGGAGGCGCGGCGGGCGCCCAGGGGCAGCCCGGGGGTGGTGGGCGTGGCAGCGTAGTCGAGGGTCGTTACGACGACTACACCGGTTTCACCAAACTGTGGGATGGACAGACGTTCAAGAACTGGGACGGCGAAATGGATGTCTGGTCGATTGAACACGACGCCATCCACGCCGACACGATCAAGACGCCTGGCCAGCATCACATCATCTACGTGGGACCGGGCGCGGTGATGCGGGATTTCGACCTGAAGGTCGAGATGAAGATGTCAGCCACCGGCGCTAACGGCGGAATTCAGTATCGCAGCCGGCTGCTCCATCCCGCACATGGCGGATCGATGGACAATCCGCTCGGAAAGAGTCTGCCGGCAGGCGTCACCACGTTGCAGCAAGCCATCGCCGCGGGCGTGACAGCAGTTCCGGAAGCCACGGCTAACGCGGGTGGCGTCGGGGGCCGGGGCCGGGGCGGTTTCGGCGCGGCTGCTGCGCCGGCGGTTGTCCCCACCTGCACGGCTAAAGTGCCCTCAGGTGGCGGCTTCGGTGGCGCCGCGGGCAGAGGCGCTCCGGGCGCGGGCGGCGCGGCCGCTCCGGGTGCGGTCGCGGGCAGAGCTGGCGCTCCTGGCACTCCTGGCGCTGCCGCCGGCCGTGGCGGTCGAGGACCCCAGGCGCCCAATCCGTGGCAAGTCAGCGGCTACCAATACGACATGAGCTCGGAGAACAACTACACGGGCCAGCTTTATGAAGGCCAGGGCCGCAGCATTGTGAACTCGCCCGGCTGTATGGTGATTCTCCAGCCCGGTCGTCAATACGTTCGGATCGGTACCGTCAATGAAGATCCCGCGTCGGCCGCTCATCCCTATGCGGGCCTGGATGGTGAGTGGAACCAGCTTGAGATCATCGCGCGGGGCAGCACCTTAATACACATGATGAACGGCAAGGTCATCACGGTCACGGTCGACGACGACCCGGCCAACCGGGCCTACCAGGGGATCATGTCGCTCCAGCTCGAGGGCAGCGGCCAGATTTGGTACCGCAACGTGTACGTCAAGAGTCTGGACAAGCCGATGGAGTTCCCAAAACCGTAAAGCGATGGAACACGCCGCGCCTGCCTCGCCGGCTTGACCAGACATCCCACATCCGCTGGGCAAACCCTGGGACAGACAGCCAGTTTCCGGCAAACTGCGCCGGAAACTTGGTGTCAGTCCCGGGTTTGCGGCGTATCGTGGCCCGCCTCCCCCAAAACCGTTAAGCACCTCCGTCGCTCGAGGACGGTCGATGTTTGTCGTCGTCATGTTACCCTGGGGGTCTTATTTAGGAGTCTTATTATGGAACAGGCAAAGTCTCGTCGCGCTTTCTTACAGGGTGGCGCTGCCGTCGCAGCCACCGCGTTTACCATCGTCGACCCGCAATCCGTGCGTGGAACGCCGGCGAACTCCAAGATCTCAGTCGGGTTGATTGGGTGCGGAAACCGCGGTTCCTACGATGCCAGTATCATCCACGCCGACCCTCGCGCGGCGGTGACCGTGATCTGCGACCGCTTCGAGGACCAGTTCGAGCAGGCCAAGAAAACCATTAAGCTCGAGAACCCGAAGACCTATACCGACTTCGAAAAGGTTCTCTCAGACCCGGGCGTGGACGCGGTCCTGATTGTTTCCCCGCCCTTCGAGCATCCGCGCATGTTCCAGGCGGCCCTGCAATCGAAGAAGCATATCTATCTCGAAAAGCCCATCGGGGTGAGCGTGGAGGACTGCAAGCGCGTCATCCGGTGGAACAAGGACGCGGACAAGACCAAGGTGATCACCGTGGGCTTCCAGCAGCGTAGCGGACCGCTCTACCACGAAACCTATAAGCGGATCCAGAACGGCGATCTGGGCGAACTGGCCTGTGCGCGCTCCTCCTGGATCGCCCAGAACCCTTTCACCCGGAGGCCGTACCCGGATCCTGCCATTGAAAAGGTGCGCAACTGGTACTGCTACAAGGAACTTTCCGGCGACATCATCGTCGAGCAGGACTGCCACAACATCGACGTACTGCACTGGTTTCTGGGCGGACCGCCGCTGCGGGCGATTGGCGCGGGCAATCGGAAACTCCGCAAGGATTTCGAGATTCTCGATAACATCCACGTGATCTATGAATGGCCCAACGGGTTCCTGGTGAGTTTCGAAGCCAACCAGATGACCCCGCGCAGCTACAACCGGCTGGGCGAAGAGTTCAGCGGGACGAAGGGGACGATTCAAGTGAATCGGTCCCGAATGCTGCACTACAAGGAAACTGGTGCGCCTGAGAATCAGGTAGCCAAGCGCGATATCACGATCGACCACATCGAGAATTTTCTCGGCAAGATCGCGGACAATAAGCCGGACAACATCGTGGAGCAGTCCGCCATCAGCACCTGCATCGCGATACTCGGCCGGACGGCGGCCTACACAGGCAAAGAAGCCACTTGGAAATCCGTGGTTGGCATCTAGCAGCGTGGGGCTTGCGCGGCTTCAGGGGTCCTTATTGCGTCTCCTTGTTCCGTTCGCGCGAGACGCCCACGATCAGCAGTTCCAAAGGCGCGGTGCCGGGATTCTGAAGCGTGTGCGTCTCATTGAGCTGGACAGGGATGGCGTCGCCTTCTTTGATCGCGGCGGTTTCCGAGCCGACACCTAGGGTACCGGAGCCGCTCATCACGTAGTAGACTTCGGCCACGCCGCGATGACTCTGCTGCCCGACGGTGGTTCCTGGCGGGAGGAGGAGGTGGTCAGTGTATGCCCAGGGCCCCACGTACACGCTGGGGGAGACTGCGCGGCGGTACTGCACGGCACCCTTACCTCCGAACATGGCGTTCACGGGGCGCAGCAGGGCGCGGTCGAAGTAGACGGTCATGAAGGATGGGATACGGTCAAGCGGGACATCCACGCGGGGATCGTCGGTATTGAACGCATCGTTCTCGCCCTTAAGCATGGAAACGTTGATATTCAGGAACTGCACCGGCGCATCGGTGGGGTTATAGAGGGCGTGCGAGTGGCCGAGGCGGCAGGGGGCGCCGACGGGAGCCTTGAGTTGCGATGTGCGGCCGTCGACGGTGAACTGGGCTTCGCCATCGAGGATGACATACATCTCCTCGCAGTTATTGTGAAAATGGTTGCCGAGGCTGCTCTTCGGCTTGAGGATGCCGCGGTGGACGAAGTAGAGGTTGGTATCGAGGCTGTGGCTGTCGAGCAGGACCTGGTAATCCATTTCTCCGGCCCCGGAATGAACGGCCTTAACCGTCTGCCGACGGGCTGGATCGGTATGGGCGATGCGTTGCGCGAGGGGTTCGCGCGCACTGAGCACCAGTAACACGAGGCAGACTACGGCGAGCAATCGCACGCTAGAGAACTCCTTTGAGAACCAGAGGCAGATAATAGCACGCTGTGGGTTCACACGCGAAGAGGAGCATTGGAGTAACATTGACCACGTCTGGCCCGCGAATTACGGGTTACCCGGTATTCGTCTCCGCTCCTCCCCGCGGATTCATTTGCCTGTGGGCGGCATCCGCCGCTTCAGTGCTCCGGACCGGGCCGTACGGCGGATTTGCCCGATGGCCCACACATGGCGTTGGCTACGGACGATCAGCAGTCCCCCCGAGATGGCGGGAGTAGCCATCAGAGGCTCGCCCATATCGTTGCGGGCCAGGATCTCGAATATGGGTCCGGCTTTCACCACGAAGATCTCGCCATCCTCGCTGGAGAGGTAGATCTTGCCGTCCGATGCCACGGGCGACGAGCTGAAACCCGAACCCGCGTGGGAGATGCGCTGGCGGTAAACTTCTTGCCCGTCCGCCAGAGCGTAGCAAGTGAAAATACCGTCGTTGCCCAGGATGTAGACATAGTCACCGTAGATCAGAGGGGTCGGCATGTAAGGGCCGCGCTGGCCTTTGGACCAGGCCACCGACTGGCTGCGAGATTGGCCGGACGGAAGTGTGATATCGCCGTTGGCGCCGGCGCGTATGGCAAAGATCGGCGCTTCCGGCCGGCGGCCGCTGGCCACAATGATCAGGTCGCCCGAGGAGACCGGGGTGGGCGCGGTAATCTTCGAGCTGCCGCCAAGCCGCCAGAGTTCCTTGCCGGACGCCGGATCGTAGCCGCGGATGAAATTGGAGCCGTTGGTCACCAACTCCGCGCGCGTCTTGCCGGCGAAGATGGCCGGCGTACCCCAGGAAGGCAGTTCGTCCCGTTCGGTCCTCCAAACAGTCTTGCCGCTCCTCGCATCGAGCGCGGTCAGGAAGGATCCTTTCTGTTGATCGCACTGCACGATCACAAAGTCCTTGTAGAGGATGGGCGAACTAGCCGTGCCCCACTCGAACTCGGGCGCATCGTAAGCCCCGACGTCGAACCGGCCGAGGTCACGCTTCCACAGCAGGTTGCCAGCGAGGTCGTAGGCATACAGGCCTTGCGACCCGAAGAATGCAACGACGACGCGGCCATCGGTCGCCGGGGTGGCGTTAGCATAGGTGGACTTGATGTGGCGCTTCTCTTTGGGAACGCCTTGGTACGCGGTTCGCTCCCAGAGGACCTTGCCCGAGGTGCGGTCCAGAGACAGCACGTTCCACCGGTGCACCGAGAGATCGTCCGAGGCAGTGCCCTCCCCATAGAGCCCCGCTTTGAAGGTGGCATCGGGCTTGCCGCTCACGGCGGTGGTCAGGAATATCTGGTCGCCCCAGACCACCGGGCTGGAGTGGGCCAATCCGTGGACCTCCGTCTTCCAGAGCACGCCGGCGCGTTGTTGGGCGTCCCACTGGACAGGCAGGTTCTGGCCATCGGCCACTCCCGACGCCGTTGGGCCGCGGAACGACGGCCATTCCTGTGCGGAGGCAGCCACCACCAAAGCGAACAGCGCGATGCGCATCGAACCTCCTGCTGGAATCCACTCTATAGCCACTCTAAGCCCCAAAAGCCGCGCGTGGGTTCTCCCACATCAGCAGGGGAACCTGCGCCGGCTCGATCTGCGGCAGAAAATCGCTGTACAGGTACGTGTACCCGCGGAACTCACCCCCGCCCGCCTCACCCACGTGATACCAACCGGCGTCCTGTGATACCAGGGTTCGCCGCAGCAGCCCTTTCGCTGCCAGGAAACGAACGCACAGGAGATGGAACTCCGCCGTCTTCGGCCCGATCCCATCGAACTCCACCCACGCCCCCGCTCGCGCGACCTTCTCGTGCAGTCCGTGATCCGGTTCATTCTGGGCATGAACCCAGACGAACTTCGCGGGACTGACCCTCTCGGCAGTGACGATTTCCAATTGCTCCACGGCAGCAGCCCCGTCACCGGTATGCGAAGC
>JADGNS010001041.1 GCA_017883355.1 Candidatus Solibacter sp. | reverse complement strand
AGGCGCTTCCGCCAGGACCAAAGTCCACATATGAGAGGTTGACAGCCGCGTCGGCGAGCGCAAAGCCGCCAAACACGACTGCCAGGAGGCACGAAACATGTCGTGGCCGCATGCTCTTTCTATTTTAGGACAAAGCCTCCGCTTGCTTCGGGTGCGGCTCGACTGGAATCGGTTTCCTGAAGGCCGACCGAAGGCGATAGCTGGCGCTAACAGCCCTATCAGCCAGGGCATGCGACGGGGCGTGGGCTTCAATATCAAGGGAGGCGGCGAAGGAGACCGCCCCCATGTGAATTCATCGACTGGTATTGCTCGGAACCCCGCCTCACACTCAACCCGCGGCGTGGTGCTCCGATATCGGATTCAATTGGAAGCACACCGGCGACCATCAACGTGCGGCTCGCGGCGGTTCGGCGCCTGGCGTATGAGGCAGCGGACACCGGATTATTGAACTCCGAGTTGGTCTCGGGCATCCGGCGGGTGAAGGGTGTCCCGCAACTCGGTAGACGAGTCGGCAATTGGCTTACCGCCCCGGAGGGTGAAAAGCTTCTGTCGGGCTTTGATCGTCTCACCCTCCGGGGCAAGCGCGATGCGGCAATAGTCTCACTCTTGCTGGGCTGCGGTTTGCGGCGCTCTGAGGTCGTAGGTCTCAGGTGGGAGTCGATCCAACGTCGCGAGGATCACTGGGCGATTGTGGACCTCGTCGGCAAGGCCGGCCGCGTGCGGACGGTTCCCATTCCGGCCTGGGTCAAGAACACGCTCGACGCATGGGCAGACAGCGTTCCCATTGTCAGCGGAAAGGTGTTCAGGTCGATCCGCAAGAACGGCAAGGTTTGGCGACGGCATCACACAGAACGTGGTTTGGTACGTTTTCAAAGCCTGCGCAAAACGAGCCGACATCAAGGCGCTCGCTCCGCATGACCTGAGAAGGACATGCGCCCGTCTGTGCCATGCCGCCGGCGGCGAATTGGAGCAGATCCAGTTTCTTCTTGGACATGCATCCGTTCAGACCACCGAGCGTTACGTAGGATGCAAGCAAGATCTCAGTCGAGCCGTAAACGACCGTTTGCCGTTCGGGTTGCGATAGATCGGAGTCCGGGCGCCGCAGGCGCTGGTGGCCGAAAGGGGATTTCGCAACAGCTATCGGCGAGCGCATTTGAAAACTTCCGTGTCTGTCGCTGAACCAGGGAGTGGCCCCAGACTTGGCGCCCTTTCGATCACGTTCCGCTCTCCCGTTCCGCTTTGAGCAGAAAGTGACTTTCATCCCGGGGCAGAGGCTCTTGCCGATCAGACCCAGTTCAGGTTGGTGACGGAATTCCGCGGCATGAAGATTTCCGTTCTCAGGTTGCCTAGGCGCAACTGGATCTTTCGTGCTGCGCCGGTGTTGCTCAACACCACGGTCTTGGCGCCGTCGGGGTTGACGAAGGCCACGTGCGCCACTCCTTCCATAGCGCCTTGGGAATCGAAGCGCTTAGCTCCGCGGCGCGCCGCATGGGTGTAGTGTTTCATGGCCCAGTAGTTGCCGCTGCGGGTGATTTCTCTAGTCTTGGAATTGATAGTGATAAAACCGGGTCCGTTGAACGGCCCGATGTTCGGTTTGCCGTTTTCATCCAGCACTAGGTTCCACACAATGATACACTTCATCCAGTTGCGCACGGCGTTGGCAGCGCCCACGCCGGCCCGCGCGATCGTCTCGGCGGACTGCGGGTCGCGCCGGGGCCGACTCGCTGCTGATCCGCCCGCGGGTTCGGGACCTGCGCCGGGCGCACCAGCACCGAACGTCATGGGGCCGACCAACGAGTACGTGGCTTCAAAGCCGCCTTCGGTGGAGTACATGTTCTTGTCGGGGAACAGGTCGTGCACGCGGCTCACCGCGGTGACCGAGCCCACGTAAGGATGCCATGCCACGCCATCGACGTACTTGCTGACCAGCGGATTCTCGAGTGTGTTGATCACGCGGCCCCAGAGATTGAAGTTATGGTCCAGGATCCAGATCTTGGTCGCGATCTTGTTTTGTTCGAGAAGCGGGCCGAGATGCTGGCTAACGAACACGATCTCGTGTTCCTGCGCCCAGACACACGCGGGCATGCGCCCGTCCTGGTCGGTGTCGGTCTCATTCTGCGGCGTGATGGCATCCACCAGTACGCCTTCGGCCTGGTAGCTCTGCAGAAACTTCATCAGGTATCTGGCGTACACCGGAAAATTCCTGGGCTTCAGCGAGCCGCCCAGCATGCTCCCGTTGGCCTTCATCCAGCCTGGAGGGCTCCACGGCGAGGCCAGCAGGTACAGATCGGGGTTGTGCTTTCTCGCGATTCGCAATTGCGGAAGGATGTACGCCTTATCGTGATCGATGGAGAATCTCTTCAGCTCGGGATCGGGCTCTCCTTCGTCATAGCTGTACATGCTGGCGGCGTAGTCGCTGGACCCGACACAAATGCGCGTCACTTCCAGACCGAGTTCCAACGGGTGGTACAACTCGTGGAGGAACTTCTCGCGCGCGGCGGCATCGAGCTGGTTGATCATGTAGGCGGACGCATCCGTCAGCGCGCCGCCGAAGCCGAGCATTTCCTGGTACGTCCTGGAAGGGTCGAGCACGATGGCATCGGCCGGCGAACCTTCCGCCGGCTGCCAGTTCAGGGCCGGCTCCTCCGCAAACCTCTTGGCGTCGGCCGTCTGCTGGACGGATATGCTGCCGGCCGGCTGCGCCCAAGCCGCTGAGGCCTCGGATAGCAATGCCACCCCACCCGCCAACAGGCCGGAGAACTCGCGGCGGTTGATTCGCTGGGACATTTCGTTA
>JADGNS010001040.1 GCA_017883355.1 Candidatus Solibacter sp. | reverse complement strand
GGACCGTCTTGATGTTCTTATCTATTTCCGACTTAATATTATGGTACTGCCGGACGTGACCGTAGAATTCAACTTTCATGGGGCGGGAAGCTACTCGACTCGCGCGCGGAAACAAGAGCTTTCTCTCACCCGCGGGAAATTGTTCGCTGCAAAGGCTGGCGGCGGCTAAGCTTACGCAATGTCCCAAACGGCAGAATCAGACCGAGAGACGACGCAGGCGCGCCATCAGGCCGCGCGCGCGGTTTACGAGCAGATCACGGCCAACATTGCCCGGATCATGCAGGGTCAGGCGGCCTCGACGCGCAAGCTGCTGGCCGCGTTTGCCAGCGGCGGCCACGTCTTGCTGGAGGATTTTCCGGGCACCGGCAAGACGACCCTGGCCAAAGCCTTGGCACGTTCGGTGGACGCGAAGTTCAAGCGCATCCAGTTCACGCCCGATCTGCTCCCCTCGGACATCCTCGGCGTATCGGTCTTCAGCCAGCGCGACCAGCAGTTCCACTTTCATGAGGGGCCGATCTTCTCCAATATCCTGCTCGCGGACGAGATCAACCGCGCCTCGCCCCGCACCCAATCGGCCCTGCTCGAGGCGATGGGCGAAAGCCAGGTGAGTGTGGACGGCGAGCGCCGGGATCTGCAAGGGCTCTTCTTCGTCATCGCCACGGAGAACCCGGTCGAGTTTCGCGGCACCTATCCGTTGCCCGAGGCGCAGATGGACCGGTTCGCGATGCAGTTCGCGCTCGGCTATGTGCAGTCGGCCGAAGAGGTCGCTATTCTCACGGCGCAGGAACACAACCATCCGCTCAGCGAACTCAAAACGTGCGCCTCGCTGGCGGACGTGCTCGGCCTGAAACGCGCCGTCGAGGAGGTGCGCATCAGCGCGGAGCTGAAGCGTTATGCGGTGGATTTAGTGGGCGCGACGCGGACGATGCCGGGCGTGCAACTGGGAGCCAGCCCGCGCGCGTCCATCGCGCTGATGAAAGCCGCGCAGGCCCTCGCCTTTTTCGAGGGCCTGGAATTCGTCATGCCCGAGCAAATCCAGGAACTCGCGGTGCCGGTCATCGCGCACCGGGTGGTCATGGAGCCGCAGGCGCGCTTCTCCGGCCAGACCGCGCGCGGCGTGGTGGAGGAAGTTGTAAAGAAGACCCGCGTGCCGGCGTGATCGGGCTGTCCGCCGCCCGGAGGATCCATGAGAGTGATCTTCAAAGTTCTCTACCGCCTTTACCGCCTTGCTTCCGGACGGTGGTACTGGGTGCGCCGGCGCTTTACGCGCGTGGGGCTGGCCGTGTTGGGCGCGCTCATCCTCGTGGCCTTGCTCGCGCCGGATACCGACAACAACGCCACTTACCAAATCCTCCCGCTGTTGCTGTTCCTCCTGGTGGTGGCGGTTGGCTCGAGTTGGTCGTTCAAAGCCCGGTTCGCCGCGACCCGCCTGCTGCCGCGGTTCGGAACGGCTGGTTATCCACTCAACTACCGCATCCTGGTGAAAAACCTCTCCCCGAAAACCTACAGCGGCCTGACCCTGCTGGAGAACTTCGCGGACCCGCGCCCGTCGTTTGAGGAATTCTTGGCCCTGGAGCTGGCCGAGCAGCGGGTGCTGCGCTCGTTCCGATTCAGCGCCCGTCAGCACGCAACTCCCTTCGGACCGCCGACAGCCAAGGAAGCCAGCGTCCCGCCCGCCGCGCCAAACGAAGAGGTGGAGGTGCGCGTCGAGCTTACGCCGCTTCGGCGCGGCATTCTGCGGTTCACCGGGGTGACGCTGGCGCGCGCCGATCCGCTCGGATTAGTCCGCGCGCTCGCCACGCGGCCACTGGCGCAGACGGTGCTGATCCTGCCGCGGCGCTATCCCGTGGCAGCTCTCGCGTTGCCGGGCACGGCGAAGTACCAGGAAGGCGGGATAGCCCTCGCGACCAGCGTGGGCCAGAGCGATGAGTATGTCGCGCTGCGCGACTACCGCCACGGCGATCCCTTGCGGCATATCCACTGGCGAAGCTGGGCCCGGGTGGGCCACCCGGTGGTAAAGGAGTTCGAGGACGAATTCTTCGTTCGGCACGCGTTGGTGCTGGACACGTTTAGCCGCCATCCGCACAGCGAGGTGTTCGAAGAAGCGGTGTCCGTCACGGCCTCGTTTGCCTGCACCTTGCCCACCCAAGAATCGCTGCTCGACCTGCTGTTCGTCGGCCCGCAGTCCTACTGCGTCACGGCGGGGCGCGGGGTTGCGCACGTGGATCAGATGTTGGAAATTCTGGCGTCAGTCCGTGCCTGCGCCGACCAGCCATTCAGCGCGCTGGAACATCTGGTGCTCAGCCACATCCGGGTGGTGAGCGGCTGCATCTGTGTGTTGCTGGCGTGGGATGAAGTGCGACGCAGCTTTATCGGTAAGCTAAGGGCGCTGGGAGTGCCCGTGTGGGTGTTCGTCCTCGTGCCTCCGGGCCAGCGCCAACTCCTGGAACCCGGCCCGCTGAGAGATGAGCCGGATCGATTCTCGGTGCTGGAAGTCGGGCGGGTTGAGGCCGGGCTGGCACACCTCAAATAATGAAGCCTGAGAGAATGCATGATTCAGCCCAAGGTTGGACCGCCGTTTCTTGGCTCCCCGGCGATCCTACCCTGCTACCTTCTCTTGCCCCTACGGGGCGCTTGCTAGTGCCAGGACTGACCTCCGCCGCGTCATGGTGATAATCTCGACCGATAGAATCCTCTGGACCGGATGGCTCCGTTGGCATCTCTGATCGATATCACTCCACCTGACCCGGGAAGATTGGTCGCGATCTCGATCCAGGCGCTCCCGGCCAGATCATTGGC
>JADGNS010001039.1 GCA_017883355.1 Candidatus Solibacter sp. | reverse complement strand
GCCCAGCCCCGCACCTACGCCGCCGGCATAATAAGGTTCGCCGGCGAAAGCCGGGAGCGTGGGTGTCGCGAAGAACTCTTCGGTCAGATACCAATAGCCGTAGTGCTCCCGGGGCCAGTTGCCGGTCTGGTGCAAGGTCAGGAATTTCGAGTCCATTCCCGGCTGTTTCCACATCGTCAGAGTCGAAGGGACGGTGTTGGTGCTGGACAAGTTTCCGAAGGGTGGCGGGCCGTACTTGTCGTACAACGCGTTGATCGCTGGCAGGAAGGCGGGCGCCGGCATTTCGGCCGGGTTCTCATCCAAGTGGATTGGACTCAGAATCACGTTGTCGGCTCCGTAACGCGCATACAGGTATAAGAGGTAGCGCGTGTAAGAGTCCGGCCACGGATAGTATCGCCGCCATGCCTGGCTTAGATCGCGGCGCAGGGCTTCCAGGAAAATCGTGAAGCCGTGAGCTTCCAGGTAGTCGAATTTACGATCCAGGTATTTGAAATATGCGGGGTTGATGCGGGTGACATCCGGGTACATGTCCTCATAGCCGGGCACCTTGCCCGGATAGAGGAACGGCAAGCCCCCCTCGTTGTGTTCATCCTTGGCGGTGAGCGGGGTCCCCGGGCCACAGCAACTTATGCCCGGTGCCGGCCAGGCTCCGCGAATCTGGATGGATCTGTCTCCCTCCTTGATCTTCACGCCGAAAGGATAGCGGTCTTGCCCCCAGCCTGGAAAGGCAGCCATCACCGTTACGAGGTTATAGCCCTGAGATTCCCGGAGCCTGACGTAGTCCTTGAATCCCGCATTCGGGCCGATGGGCCGCGGTGTCTCATCATCGAACCAGGGATACCGCCAGGTCCCGATGCTCCACAACGTGTCACCGAGTATCAGATATGGCGTGCCGTCGGCATGTTCTAAGGCGTGGCCGTTCGGCGTCGCGCGGATGAACCCCCGGCGGTTGGCACTCTTCTCCTTTTCGGCTTCCGACCATGCCGCAGCGCTGAAGGTACCTAACTTGCCGTTGAGACCGGGGTCCGCTTGATTCGATCCGCTCTTCCATGACCAATCGCCCGGAGCGGTAGCCAGGATGCGCACCCGGAAGGTGTTGTCGCCATCCCAGAACCCATACACCCGCTTGTTGAACCCAGGCCCTGAGAGATCGACCCACACGTCCACGGAGAGGTAAGGACTCGGGTAGGAATTCTGCGCCTTCAGAGTTATTTCCTGTTTTTCCCAAACGTGCGCCACCTGGGCCGCCCGTCCGGTCTGCGCCAATATCGCGCTCGCGACGGCAAGTCCTACTCCTACGGTTTTGAACATCACTGTTTCCTTTCTATATCGATTCAAATCAGATCTCGATGGTTGTGTTCACAGCTTCGAGTAGAGGTACAGCATGGATTCAACGGGATTCCGCCTTTTCAGCATCGCCTCGATTTGATCGGGATCCAGCCGTTCGGATATCTCCATCAGTTTTAGTGTGATGCTGGTGGCAGCCCTGAAGGTCTCTGCGATATCAGTCTCCTTCGGAAACACGTCGAATGCAAACCAGTCCTGATATCCAATCTTGCGCAAGTAATAGAAGAACTCGATAAAATCCCAGAAATTGTAGGCGCCGGGGAGCATGTCCCAATCCCAGATCTTATCGTTGTCGTTCAGATGGACATAGAACAGCCGATTGGCTCTGGCCAGCATAACGGCTGATTGCGCCGCCCGTTCGCCCGCCTGAATTGCATGGCCGATATCCAGGGTTACGCCTACGTTAGGCAAACCTACGCGCATACAGAAGGCGAGAGCTTCACCTGCGTTGCCGATGAGACAGCGGGCGCGCGGGTCGTTCCATTTGTATTCGATACAGATCCGGACATTGGGACGGTGGGCGGCAGCTTCGGCTATCGTCTGCTCGAAGGAATCGTAGGCCTGAAAATAGTCCATCTCGAACACATAATCGTGCCCTTCGTTCAGCGGGCAAGTGGTGATGCGGTTGCAGCCGATATCCACGGCCGCATCCATCGCCTTTTTCAGATCGTCCACCACATCCAGACGTTCATTCGCCAGATGCGAACTGAAGGAGCCTCGCATCCATTGCCCTGTCCGCCGGGAACGGAAGTTGACCGCCGAAACACCCAGTCGGTGCTGCTGCAGCAGTTTCTTCAAAAGCTCTGGATCGCCGAAGTCCTGGGGGTAGCAGAGCTCCACTCCGGCGATGTCGTTGACTCCGGCCGCTAAAGACAGTTTTCCCTCCAAGGAACGTTCATCCTGATAATTGATATACCGATTCCTGATGGCACCCAGGAAACTGGTGATAATTGCAAATTGTGTCATGGAATCCTATTCCCTCCTATAAGCCAGATACTTCGAGCAACTCATACAACCGCTCCGGTAACCGATTTGACCGGATCAATCAGGAAGGCCCATATGCCGGCGCCGATCACGAGCAGAGTTGCCGTCACAAAAAAGGGGGTCTGCCAGAGACCTCTCTGGACCAGAAAGCCGAAGAAGATGGGTGACAGTGCGCCAGCCATGTTACCGAAACCGTTCATGACGCCGGCAACTGTACCCGCGAACCTCCCGCCTATGTCCATCGGCAGCGACCACTGTGGCCCCTGGACGCATTCGAGGAAAAACTGAGCAGCGACCAGACTCGCCAGGGCAGTGTACTGTCCCCCGGCCAGCGCCGCCGGAAGCATCAGGGCTGCTGCCGCAAGTAGAGCGGGAACAGCGACCACCTGCCGGGCAAATTTCAGATTCTGCGTCCTTATATAAGCCTTATCTGTAAGTACGCCGCCGACCGTGTTGCCGGCCATGCCTGCAAGCAGCG
>JADGNS010001038.1 GCA_017883355.1 Candidatus Solibacter sp. | reverse complement strand
GTGCGCGAAAGCAACTCGCGGCCGATGTCCGTGGGCAGAAGCCGCGCCAGTTTATAGCGCGAAGTCAGGTTGCCGAACGCCGGAATGGCGATCGTCTTGACCGTCTTGGGCAGCATATCGCCATGCCCCGATACGTGATATCCGCACCCCGCACTGAGGGCGGCAAGCAGGGTTATCAGAGAGGCTTTTCCCCCGCAGAGACGCAGAGACGCAGAGATAAGCGCGGAGAAAAGCAAACCCAAATTCGGCGCCGCCCCAACCGAGGTCATTCCTCCCACCCTCGTATGTGTTCTCTGCGCTTTTCTCTGCGTCTCTGCGTCTCTGCGGGGAAGGGTCATCCTCTCTTTTTCCGGCTTCCCCGGGACCCAGATGTACTGTGCGAGCCTCATACCAACTGCCGCGCCACCGCCACCGCGTTCTCCGCCGCCAGCCGCACGTTGTCGGCGACGAACCATAGCCAGGCAGCCTCGGGATGATTGCGATCCGGGGAAATGGCGCCCACCGCGATGCCTCCCTGTCCGGTCTGGCCGACGTTGGTGGGCGGTTCGAAATCGCCCCCGCGCACTTCAATCGAATCGATCGAAAGCGAGCTTTCCAGCGCTTCCATATCGGGAGCGTCCACGAACTCCACCCACGCCGAAAAGCTGTAGCCGTGAAACACCGGCGCCTGGATCAGCCGCAGCGAGGGCATCGGCGCGCCTTCGCCATCGCCGGGCAGGGCCAGCAGGCTCGCCAGGTGGCGCTCAATCCGCATTTCGGATTCTTCCAGCGAAACCGGCGCGTCTTCGCCGTAACGCGCCAGCAGGTTGAAGCTGAGCTGCGTGTCGAAGACGTCCTTCGGCAGGTTCTTGAAGGAGAGCAGGCACACCGTCTGCTGCTGCAACTCGTGCACCCCCACCGCCCCGTGTTCGCTGGCCGGAGCGAAAATCTGAATCACCGAATTGCGAATCGGGTCGTTGGCGTGCAGGCGCCGCAGGAACAGCGCGAGCGCGATGGCGGCGGGGTGCGCGATCACGTGCACCGCCACATCGGCGGGGTCTTCCACCAGCACGGTTTCCACCAGCGGCGCGCGCAGTCGGGCGTCGGGACGCTCCTCGGCGGCGTAGGTCAGATCGATCACCGCGGCATCCGGCGTCTCCCCCAAAAGTTCCAGGGCCTGGCGGCTGGAAGCGGCATTGCCGGCGAGGATGACGGCGCGCGCGTCCAGCAGGCTCTCCGCATTCAGTCCGTTGACGATGCTGGGCTCGTCGCCGACGCGGGTGAGCGCGCCGGATTCTTCGTCCACGGCCGCCACCAGTCGCAGCGTAAGATCCGGGCTGGTCGTGGCCACGATGTCGCGGACCTCGCGGGCCAATAGCGTTTCACTGCCGATCAGGGCAACGGTCGGTGCGTTAGGCAATCTTGATCTCCGGAGTGGGGTGCGCGGGTTTCAGACGGCGGCGCAGGATGCCGCCAATGCGGATCGCGATGCCAGAGGCCACATAAGCTGTGGCCATGCCGAGGAATAGAAGCTGGCCGTAGTTCAACATGCCGTAGATGAACCCGGCCACTAGAATGATGATCAGCGGTGAATACGCTTTGCTAAAACTGATCCCCTTGAAGCTGTAGTAGCGCCACGTGCTCACCATGAGGAAGCCAAGCAACGCCAGCAGAAGCAGCCAGGCCACCGAGAGCGGCCACCACAATAACGGTTCGGAATCGCAGGCCCACACCACCGCGGCCACCATGGCGGCGCCGGCCGGAATGGGAAGTCCGACGAAGTACTTGCGGTCGGGGCGCCCGGGATTCTTGGGGATGGGATTCACCTGCACGTTGAAGCGTGCCAGGCGGCATGCCCCGCAGAGCAGGAACAGGAAGGCGACCAGATAGCCGGCGTTGAAGATCTGCCCGCGCATCCTTTGACCGATGATGGGGTCGATGAACTGCACGCCCCAGACAAAGGCCAGCACCGCGGGCGCCAGTCCGAAGCTGATCACGTCGGCCAGGGAATCCATCTCGCGGCCGAATGCGCTGGTGGTGTTGGTCATGCGCGCGATGCGGCCGTCCAGACCGTCCAGCACCACGGCGGCGATGATGGCCTGTGCCGCCACCGTGAAGTGTTCGGCGGCCGCGCCGGCCGATCCGCTGGCCGCCAGCATGGCTCCCTGGAAGCAGCGGAGGATGGAGATGTACCCCAGCAAAATATTGCCGGCGGTGAAGAGCGTGGGCAGAGCGTAGGCCGCTTTGCGCGGCCGGTGCTCCGGGGACTTGGGGTCTATGAACCGGTCTTTAAGACTCATGGGGACTTCCGATCTAGGCGTCGCGCAATGACGCTGGAACCCGCGGCCACGCGCTCGCCGGGCCGGACGGTGATTTCCCACTCCGGTCCGAAGAGGACGTCGCATCGCGAGCCGAACTTGATCAGGCCGATGCGCTCGCCGATGGCGACGTGGTCGCCGGCTTTCTTGTCGAAAACAATGCGCCGTGCGATCAGGCCGGCGATCTGTTTGAAGATCACGGTGGTGCCGTCGCCCGCGACGGTGACGATGTTCTGTTCGTTATCGCGCGAGCACTCTTCACGGCTGGCCACCAGGAACTTACCCTGCTGGTATTGCACCTTCTCGATGACGCCGCCGATGGGCGTGCGGTTCACGTGAACATCGAAAACGTTAAGAAAGATACTGAGTCGGTTGAGCCCGCCCTCGGGTTGGACGGCGACCACTTTGCCGTCGGCGGGCGAGACGGCCACCGGCCCGGAGGGAATTTCGCGGTCGGGATCGCGGAAGAAATACAGGCAGAACAGCGCCAGCAGGCCCATTGGGGCCGCAAACCA